>NZ_JBQOJA010000026.1:0-40471 GCF_054971385.1 Marinococcus tarijensis
GCATAAGGGAAAAATGATATCACTTCGTGATATACCCGGCAGTGCCGGGTTTTTGGAGTGCTATCGTAAAAATTGCTTTTGTTCACGGATTTGTGAACAGCTTGTTCACGGTTTTGTGAACAAAACCGGGGGTTGTTCACGGATTTGTGAACAACGTTACCCCATTCATTTACAGGGTTCCGGTTAAAAAATGACCGATAACCTGTTTCTTATTGAAGCGAAATGCTCTCCTGTTTTTTCTGTTCTTCGTAACTGTCGATGCGTTGTTGTTCCATCTTGATCTGTTCATTCAGTGCATCTATATCGCCCTGGAGCTGTTTCTTTTCGGTTTCTAAGGAGTTTAAATAACCGTCCGTTTCGCTCTGTTCTTCGTCCGTTTGGTAGTTCTTTTCTTGTTCAATTTGATTCGCTTCTTCTTCAAGATCAGCGATCTCTTGTTTTAATGTTTGGCGTTCCTCTTTCTTCGTTTCAATGGTTTGTTCCGTATCTTGAATGAGCGTATTCATAATATATTTCACGTAGCTGTATTCATCATTGGAAGGTATCGTTGCTTCTTCGACTTTTCGATAATCGGTGTACAGTTGAACCATTGTTTCGACTTCTTCCGTGTTCGTTTCCGCATCTTCTCCGGTGCTGTTATCGGCGGATTCCTGTTGGTCGATTTGAAGCAATACCTGTTCATAATTCTTGTCTAATTGGCTGATTTCAAACACCGCATAGTCGTTCATCTGATACGTTTTTTGAACGGGAACTTCTTCACCGTTGGACCGTTGTTTGCTCATAAACTGTAACGAATCCTGTTCAAAACGGAGATCGTTCATGTCGATGACGACCTGCATGTTGTTTTTCTTTTTGTCATAAATCCAGTCCAATACTTCCACATCACTGGTCCCAGTGGTGCTGATTTCTTCGCCAATCGGAGACGCTTGAACCTCAATGGTTTCCTCCATGTACAGATTGGATGTGCTAAATAAAATGAATCCTAACACCACCACCGCTGTGATTACGCCGAACCATTTGCTGGTCTTTTTTCGTAAATTTAATCGGTCTTTATTCAGCATCGAATCCTCCTTCCGTGTCTGAAATATCTTCCATGCGTTGCGCGATCCATGTGCCGTTTTGTCGTTCAAAATGCACTTTCATTAAGATCGGACTGGTTTCATCGGCGCCAGTTTCTTTGTAATGAATCTGGTGATCGAGCCGCACAATCACTTGGGCGTTTTCGGCATCATTCATGTTCTTGATGAAATATTCTTCGTTCGCAATGTCGGTCGTGACTTCGCCGCCCCCGTACATTTCCGCAGAGAAAAACCGGTCCATGAGTTGATCGTTCATGACGTTTTCGGCTTGTTCTTTTTGTTTCTCATAATTGTCCGTGGTATGCACAAAGGCTGTATTCATAAACGCAGCCGTCTGGCTTTCCAGTTCATCAAACCGAGCTTCCCGTTCCGTTTTGGACTGGTATTCCACTTGCTGTTGTAAGGCTTCGTTATCTTCTTCTAATTGGCTTATTTGGCTTTCTAATTCGGTCGCTTCGGCTTCCGTGGGAGCGTTCGTCTGGTTGCTAAAAAAGAAGAACCCATTGAACAACAATAATAGAAAAAGAAGCACGATCGAGAAGTATTTAAAGGTTTTGATCGTATCCATGAGGTATCATCCTTTGAATATAAAATCCGTTTGAGATTAAGAAGAAATCCGTTTGACCCGGCCATTAAAGTTGTCGCCCCAATAACCATCTTCCATGCTTTCAATCGCTACGCCGGTGCTTCCCTGTGAACCGATAAACTTGCCGTCTCCGGCATAAATGCCAACGTGTCCGTCTAACTTATACGTGTCAAAAAAGACAAGATCGCCCGGTTGGGCGTTGGCGTAATCGACCCGTTGGCCTTTCGTTTTGAGCGAATCCGTGTTCACCGAGCCGAGGTTTCCGAGTTCCACCCCGACCTGTTCATAAGCCCAGAACACGAAACTGGAACAATCAAATCGGCCGGCCTGTTGGTCACTTCGCGACCGGCCACCACCAAATACATAGTTACTGTTGCCAATCCATTTTTCGCCTACTTGAACGACTTCGGCCACCTCTCCATTGATCTCCGTGGTCGCCGTGTTGGTGACGTACTTCATCACCGCATCCACATACCCAATGTCGCCATAACAAGCCCCGGTTTCGGCACTTTCGGGCCGGATGCACGAATAGTTTCCGGTGCTTTTCACTTTCTGATACTGCTGCCTGGAAAACTCAATCGCTAAATCTTTCGAGTATTCCCCGTCATTATTGGCGTTCGCATAATCAATAAAACCGCCGCCGAATAGTGATAGGTAAGGTTTTGACGTGATCGCCACCTTTTCCCCCACTCCACACCGTACGTGAGAGTTTCCCCTCATACGGCGTTCCATCTAACCATATCAACATCGTTATTTCGTTGAGCGAAAGATCGGTTGATGACCGGCCAATATTCGCCAGTCATCAAATTGCTGCTTCTTCCGATTGTTTAAGGTATAGTGACCTAACGTGGTTCGAGCTTGCTTTATATCTCCCTGATGAAGGGCTTGATGAATATCTTCTTGAATAATCACAAGATTATCAAATCGATCGGTGCCGCCCTGTCTCAACGGGACCTTATGATGGCAATGCCAACCAGTAAGCCCTAACGATAGACCTGTCATGGCACACCTTCCATACTGCGCAATGAAGGTAGTAATACGATTATCGTTGTATTCAATCGTCCGGTGAGGGATATAAAAGCGTTGTACATGACGTAATACTTCCACCGGTACAGCTTGCAGAGAGTCATGAATGAGTGCTCGTCCTTGTTTCGTATACGAAGAAATGGCTGGTGTGAAATTTCGTGCGGACTGATGTTTCGTCGTATAGATTGGAAGGAGCACAATGCCCTGCAACTTGTACCACTTGGGGTGATACCTTCGGTATCGTTGCTGTAATCGATGGGGCAACTCACGTTTGCTCGCTCGTTTCCAGTCACGTCGCAATCGGTTGTAAAGCATTCTTGTAAGATGGTTACTCAAATGGTCTAAGTCTCGATTAATATGGGTTGCTGCCGAATAATAATTTTGGATACCCATTACGGTAGTGTTATATTGCCAAGCAGCTTGTGGTGTTTGTTTGCGTGCCATCGCTTTTACAGCCATCGTTAGTTTCTGATAGGCTTGTTTTCTCGCTTTGGCTGTCATTCGACTATGAGCAACATGCCGATTACGCTTTTTCCGTGCTTTGATCGAGAATCCTAAAAACGTACTTGCGTGTTTCTGAAGATTAACGATGAATGATTTTTCAGGATGGATATCCAACTTCAAACGAGTTTGAAGAAAATCCCGCGTCGCATAAAACATTTTCACCGCTGTCGGATAATCTCGGCACATAATTTTGAAATCATCGGCATATCGAACGAGAAAGCACTCTTTTAAATTCGTTTTCTTCAGCGCTTTATACTTTTCTGAACGACCAGCGTACGGATAACTGGTTTCGATTGTTTCCCATTGGTCGCTAATCCACCAATCCAATTCATTCAATGCGATATTGGAAAGTAACGGGCTCAAAATTCCACCTTGCGGTGTGCCTTGACTGGGAATTCCCTCTCCTTGAACTTCCGCTTTAAGCAAGGAAGACAGGATAGCGATCAAGGTTTTATCTCGAATGTCCATGCTCCATAGTTGTTTCAACAGTTTCCCGTGGTGTACATGATCAAAGAATCCCTGAATGTCCATGTCGATACAATAATGGAATCCTTTGCCTTGGCTATTAACGAGGGATTTCATTCGAGCCAAGGCATGATGCGTATTTCGATGTGGTCGAAATCCATAGCTATGCCCATGAAATTTTGCTTCACATACAGGTTCCAATACTTGAAGAATGCACTGTTGAAACAATCGATCCCAAATCGTTGGAATACCCAAGGGCCTTCGGCTTCCATCTGGTTTCGGAATGAAGGTTCTTCGAACCTTTTGAGGCTTGTACCACTGGAACATGGCTCGAATATGCTCTATTACTTCCTCAATCGTTAATTGTTGAATGTCTTGGATGGTCTTGCCATCAACACCTGCCGTTAGGCTACCCATATTTCTCTTGATATTACGATAGGCCAAGCGAATATTTTCATCTTTGCTCATAAGCTCGACGAGCTTGTAAAATCGGTCCCCATTGCGACTTTGCTGATACAAGGCATCCAAATCTTCTTGCATGTCATAGTATTCAGCGTGTCGAAGCTTTGCTACTTTTTGAATAAGTCGGTACTCCTTTCAGAGGTAACCTTTATTAGTCCTACAAGAACCTTATCCGTCCCTAGCACAGCTTGTTCAATAAGGTGTTGATATCATCATTAGACTAATGGCTATCCCTCCAGAATGTTTCCATTCCTTCTTCGGTACTGTGCCATCGCTCTCCCTGCTGTCAACGAAGGTTATGATTTTCCTTCACCCACATCATCGGCAGTAAGGCCTCCGTGTCAGCAGGTTTCCACGTTCCGCTATTTCTATCTGTTCTCATGACCGTAGGATTCTCCTTTAAGCCTGCTGAGGGGATGTCGCCTGTAACGACATATGGACTTTCATAACAACTATTCTTACTCATCCACGTCAGCGCCACGCCCGTGGCCTATCCATTTCTAGATAGTAAACTTTCTAGACCCGTACCTTCGGAGATTCGTCAGGTTCCTCCTACCCGTGGTTTTACGGAACCGATTCTATCCCTAGCCATGTTGTAGACTCCCGACCTATCAATGATAAAACCCACCGCTGGGCCTCTTTCGAGATACCTTTTGGTATCTGGCGACCATCTTCAGCCGTCTTCACCGAGCTTCGTACAAAAGAATCGCTTACTTCGTTCTTTCGCACGTCGGAGTATCAGAGGAAGCCCTTCCAGGCGTTACCCTGTCATTTGACTTCTCGAAATAGCAGTTCTCCTGACCGTTGGTCAGGGCTTAACCTTTTCAGTTAAGAACGTGTCGCACAATTGTAACTTTGAAGGGCTAATTTCACGTCACCATTGGCATCTTCTAATACCTTCGAGAAGTACCGGACGCCTTGTTCAATCGAGCGTTCCGGGTCGTCAATCGTGTTCGGAGGAAGGCCCAGCGATTCCGAGGATTGCATAATGTCATCGACCCGGCCGCCGGATTCCTGCATGGACAAAGCCATGAGAATGTTGACCTGATCGCTGACCCCGAACTCGTTGGCGTATTGTTCATACACCGGACGTAATTCTTCAATTTTAGTCGAAATATTCTGCGTTCCTCCGGCCACGAATGTGCCGGAGTTGCTGTTATTATCCGAAGTGGTATCCATCATCACTTGAAAGAAACCGATCACCATAATGGTTAGAAAGACGGCCAGAAGCGCCGACAATCCGATGATGAGACGCAGTTTCAGTGTGCCAAGTTTGAGTAACGCACCCCCGGCTTTGGCGGCTCCTTTGGCTACCGTGTTCATGGTGTTAGGCCCCTCCCCCAAATAAGTCTAATTCCTGTTTGCTGACGTCCACTTTCATTTTGATGTTCTTCACGGACGAAATGGAAAGCATCACTTCCCCTTTGGTAAGTTGAGGGATGCGTTCTAATTCCGACTGGTTGAGCTGTCCGGCGAAAATATCTTTGAGCCGGGCGAGCGATTCACTATCCTGTTCGCCAATGAACTTGTATTGCGTCAAACTGAACAGCTTTTTGACTTCTTCGGCCGCCCCTTCATTCGCATTGGCCGGAACAAAATCTTCGATCACGTGACTGGCAAAAAACAGGCCGCCGAAATACTTCCGGGCTTCCCGCATGAACGTTTGGAGGAACGTGACGCCATGTTCCGAGCCTTTCCGGGTGTTAATGATGTGGTGCGCTTCGTCAATCAAAATCAAGTACCGCACCGCATCCTCGAACCGCAGACGGTGCTTGTTGAACGCCCGGAGTTGAGGATTGCCGTTCCCGAGCATCCCGTCCCAAAGCATATTCAACACATTAAACAGTTGGGCTTGAAACACTTCGGCCGACAGCTCTGACAAGTTCCGCAGATGAAACGCCACAAAGTCCTCTTTATCAAAGTCCATCAGACTGGAGTGCGTGTTAAACAGCCGCCCGTAGGTTTCCTTTAAGTTCTTGATGTTGAGTTCAATGTTTTCCAGTCGTTCCCGGCGGTGAACACTCACGTCCTCGTTCACCAAGCCATTGGCTTGGTCGATGTAGAGATCATCTTGAATCATCGTCAGCAGATCGCTAAAGATCGGGTATTCGTCTGGTTGCCGTTCCGTGATGTTGTTTTCTTCCGGGTCGATCTCGTCCGACCATAAGCCCTGTTCCACGTACAGGCGGCGCAGGGTGTTCTGAAATTCTTTGATTTCCTCATTGCTCACATCGGGGCTGATGAACTGGTAAAATACCTGCATTTTGGAGAGGTGTTTCGCAAAGGATGCTTCTTGTTTGATTGTTCCCTCGTCCGTGGTTTCCGACCGATACACCTGCAACGGATTGATCGACCCGTCCGAGCCATCAAGCGCGATTTTTTGGCCATCTAGGGCGTCGGCCAGTTCGCCAAATTCCCCGGTTACGTCTAAGACCCGGACCTTGTGGCCTTTGATCGTATTGTCGAGTGCCATTTTTTTGAGCAGCGTGGATTTTCCCGACCCCATTTTCCCGACCATCACGGCATTGTAGAACTTGCGTTGATGATCTTGGTGAAACAGGTCAAAAATGACGTTTCCGTGGGTGTCCGTTGTGCCGTAATGTGTGCCGAACGGATCATCCAGGGACGTGTAGTGGAACGGAAAGCCCCCGGCCAATGAGAGGGCCGGAAGTTCGATGCCTTTGCGTTTGTTCGGATATTTCATTTGATGCGAAAAGGAATTGAATAAACTCCCCCATTCATACTCCTGTTCGTTCAGAAAGACGGCCCCCCGGAAATTCAACGATTCCAAGTGATCAATCACCTTTTTGACCATGACTTCCAATTCATCGAGCGTCTTGCTGGAGACATACAGCCGCAACACAATGCGTTTCACCACTTCGCCCTGCCGGATTTCGTTGTACACGCCGGAGAGTTCCTCGAACGATTCCGTGGCTTCGATGGCATCGGCGGTTTCTTTGGCCTGCATCGTCCGGGTTTTTTGTTCGGCCATGCTTTTGTTGAGTTTCGACATGACCTCCCGGCGGTCCGGGGTTGCCACATCGAGCGCCGCAATCACGTTTTCCATGCTCATGATCTCCTGTAACCAGAAGTCATTGACGATCGTTTGAAAGTCGTAAATATGCACACACGTTTCGTAGCCGTCCCCTTTCCGGATATAGCTTTCGTTGAACTTGATGCCGCCCTGCGGCTGAATGGTACTCACCAGTTCCCGGTTATAGCCGTCCGTTTGGGCCTGTTCCTGTTCTTCGTTGGTCGTTCCCCGTACTTTCTGCATGATGGATGCGAGCATGTGTTATCCCCTTTCGTGCGTGTGCCGGTTTTTGGAGTTCAAATTATTTAATTTGTAGAGAATATTGATCTTCTTGTCGTCGCTGATTGGCAGGACCGGGCAGACGGCGTTGAGGTGGCCTTCCACTTCCATGCGCCGGGATTGAAGCGTGTATTCATCATCGGCATAGAGGAACAGGTAAAATTCCCGGTTGGTGCGGCGTTGTTCGATGAATTGGAGTTCCTGCAATTTCTTTTCTAAAAATAGGCGGTATTGCGGCTTTTTGGCCTGTTGCATTTTTTCAAGGATATGCCGTTGTTGGGAGGACGTATCCACCGGAAAATCAAACGGAATGATCTTAAAATCATGGTTATAGCCCTGCAAGAAGGTCGCAAAGTGATAAATCTTTTTGGTTTTATCCGTTTCATTCAGTGAATAAATATCGCTGGATTCCAGTTGCATCATATCCATATAGCCTTTGTTGTCCGGGAGTTCCAGAAAGCCGTTGCCCGTGAGATCAATCACGGGCGTGATGTCGGCAAAGCTGGATTTGACTTTGGGCTTGGCTTCCTTTTTTCGTTTCTGGACTTGATCGCTTTCGACAAAGATCGCGGTCCCTTCGTTGGGTCTCTTGCCAAACCAACGGCCTTTCTGATCGTTAAACAGCGCCATTTAGCTGTCGCTCCTTTCCGTCTCATCGGCTTCTTCGACCGGGGAGTAATCAATCGCCGTGTACGTGTCTTTGCGGCGCATGATCGCATAGTACACGGCTTGATAGATGCGGCGTTTCGGGTTACTGGTCGGCCGGATGATTAAGAGCAGGGCCAGAAACAACATGAAGCCGTAAAAGCCCCAGATCAAGTTGCCATGCACCAGATTGCTCATGACCATCGTGAACGGGATTAACCCGATCAGTAGAAGAAAATCTGTTAGATACATCCATTTATTGATTTTCAGTTCGGTACTCATATCTTTGGGGATGCGGTAGGACGCCATGTTTTCCCTCCTTGCTTCGTTCGATTTAGTTTCGTTTATTGTTTCGTTTCACGGTTTTCCGGGTGTTTTTCCCGAGATCGTAGTTCCGTTTCATCGGTTCTTGCTGTTCGGTGACCCGTTCCCGGCGATTTACCCGGCCTTCGGTCTGCCGGTGCTTGACCGACTGCTGAACGTCCTGTTCGGTATCATTGCCCTGATGCTGAACGGTCTGTTCCTGCTGAATGGTTTCCTTGCTTGTTCCTCCCCGGTGTCCCTGTTCGGTGGAGTGTTCATGCCGGACGCTGTTTCCTCCGGCGTCACTTGGCGAAGATGCCGGAGCGCTTGGCCCCGGTCCGGGCGAGGATGACGGTGGTGGATCTGCTTGACCTCCCGTGTCGCCGCCAGACGTATAGGTGGTGTTTACTTGGCCGCCGTCCTGCCGGTGGTTCGTGGACGTTTGGACCTCTTGTTCCACGTTTTGGGTACGGCTGCTGTCCGTTTCCTGCGTCACCTGTTCCCGGTGGGTGCTTGCGGAGCTGTTGGACGGTCCCTGTTCCTGCCGGACACTGGCCGTGTCTTGGCCGGAGCTGTTCGCACTAGCAGACGCCGGAGCGTTCCCCGTAGCTGGTGCGTCCGGGCTTCCGGCGTTGGCCGCCGAGCCGGATTGGTTCGTCTGGCCGTTGCCGCCCGATGCTTGCTGTTGCCCCTGTACGGTTTGCACGTCCTGTTCCACGTTTTGGGTACTGGTCCCGTCCATTTCTTGGGTGACACTTTCCCGATGCGTTCCAGCCGAGCCGGTAGTTTCACCTTTCATGTTCTGAACGCTTGCGGTATCTCCGGTGTCTGTATTGGCCCCAGCCGATGCCGGAGCGTTCCCGGTGGACGGCGTTTCCGTGGATGCGGATGTCCCGGCTTGGTTCGTCTGGACGTTGCCGCCAGATGCCTGTTGCCCCTGTACGGTCTGCACGTCCTGTTCCACGTTTTGAGTACTGGTCCCGTCCATTTCTTGGGTGACACTTTCCCGATGCGTTCCGGCCGAGCCGGTGGTTTCGCCGTTCATGTTCTGAACACTTGCGGTATCTCCGGTGTCTGTATTGGCCCAAGCCGATGCCGGAGCGTTCCCGGTGGACGGCGTTTCCGTGGAAGCTGATTCGCCAGCCGACCCGGATTGGTTTGTCTGGACGTTGCCGCCAGATGCCTGTTGCCCCTGTACGGTTTGCATGTCCTGTTCCACGTCTTGGCTACTGCTGCTATCGGTTTCCTGTGTCACCTGCTCCCGGTGCGTTCCGGTTTGTCCGGCGTTAGCCGTATTCATGTTCTGAACGCTTGCGGTGTCTCCGGTGTCCGTATTGGCATCCACCGATGCCGGAGCGTTGCCCGTGTCCGGGGTTTCGTTCATATCTGGGCTTTCCGTGGTCCCAGACTGGGACGAAGGGCTTTGACCGTTGACCGGAGACGTGGCATTAGAGCTTTGCCGGTTGATTCTGCCTTTGGTGGGGCCATCCGTTCCGGTCGCCTTCGCCTGTTCTTCGTCCATTTCCTCATGCAGAGCCGGAATGGCGCTTGGCTTGTCATTCGCTTGTTGGGCCGAAGTCGGGTTATCGGTTTGATCGGCCGGAGAAGCCGCCGAAGCACCATCATTCGAAGATGCCGATCCGTTGGCGGTCGGGATGTCGCCTTGATCGGTGACACTTTCGTTGGCCTTGTCGTTGTTTTGGCTGTCCGTCCCGGCTTTATTGCCTCGGTAGTCGGCCATGTTTGCCACGTTGCCGGGTCCACCCGTCCCGGACTGCCCTTCGGCGGCTTGGGAGACGTCCTCCCGGTCCTGGCTGTTGCCGGTGTTCGGATTCCCCGAGCCGCCCGAGCCGCCGTTGCTTTGTTCCTTGTTGTTGCTCATCTTGTCGCTGATGTTTCTCACGCCACTCATGCCGGCTTTCGTTACCCCGGCGGCGCCTTTGGCGGCGGCATAGGTTCCGGCCAGCGCGCCCCAGCTGGATTTCAACCCGGCGTCTAGGCCAAAGAGCCGTTCGACAATGTTCGGTCCATCCAACACGGCCACACTTAGGCCCACCATGCCGAGGACGTACACCAGACCGTCCGTACTGTCGTTCAGCATGTCGGCCGCAATCATGTAGATTTTTAGGGATAAAAAGACCATGATCGTGACCATGAAAATGCTGATGATGTTCTGGACCACCTGCTTCATCCGTTGGCCGGAGTGCATGTCGGACGCCGCCACGAGCGGAGCCAGTACATAGTTAAAGGCCAGATTGAAAAACAGCGTAGCCAGTTTAACGCCAATGATCACTAACACGGCGGCAACGACCGTCAGCGTTGCGATCAACGGGACCCAATCCACGTTATAGCGGTAATAGTATTCCTGCGTGATGTTGGAAATCCAACCCCCATCCTCCAGGTCGGTCACTTCCCGTGTGCCGTCCGGTAGGGTTTGGATTTTTTTCGATACAATGTCTTGGCCTTTATCTTTCAACGTTTCCTCACTGTTGATCTGCGTATCTTCATTGAGCGGCGCATTGATCGTAAGGTCTTGGGCATAAGACGGATTGATCTGATTTTCTTCTTCCAATTCGGTGCTTTCCCATCCTTGCAGATCATAGAGGGCCACATCGGTAATGTTATTCTTGATCGCATCATCGGCTAAGGTGTTGGTCCCATTCTCAAAGTTCACCGCATCCACAGCTTGATCGGTAAATTCATTGGCCTGATTCATGCCGACCGATAAAATGGTCATGATCGCCAGCGCCATGAATACGTTCGAGACAAGGGCCGGGCGGTTCACAGCGTCCTGTTTCAAAATAAGCAGATAGCCAATGAACATGAGGTTGATCGCCATGAGGATAACCAACACGGGTTGCATCGTGTTCACAAATTCCGTGATCTGCGGGTTATCGTATAAGAGTTTCAGCCCGAGCATCGAATCCGTGATGTTCTGAAACGCATCGACAATCCACGCCATGCCTTTGACAAACATCCATGCCATCATGCGAAGCAGGTCAATCACGATCGTGCCTTTCGTTAATTCGTCGGAAAACCGTTCAAGGTATTCTAGTATCTGTTCATCGTTCACGGCGTTCCCTCCTTTCGGCCCGGTCTAGCAGGTCAAAAACTCGTTCACACTGGTGTTGATCGCATAATCGTACTCATCCACCAGCACGTCCACATTTCCGGAATCATCGTCTTTTTCTTTTACTTTGACCGTCCCATCGGTCAGCCGGATAATGAGTTCGCCCCCCACCTTCATATCTTCAAAATGGTGTAAGACGTCAGCCAGTCGTTGAAGAGATCGGTTCGGCATCGATATTCTCTCCTTTGTCGATGGATTTCTGGTACTTTCGGCGTTCGTTTTTAATAGCATCTTTCGCTTGGGTCATCATTCGTTCGGGTATCCATTCCGCTTCGTTCCATTCGGTTAACGAAGCCTCGCATTCGCCCACATTCATCTGATGCACGTCTGAAGGGACTTGCTGATCTAATATCTGCAACAGGGTCGCATCTATCACCTCTCGAACGGGCTTGCTTTCAAAGGCCGCCGCATCATCGCTGATGCCTACGGCCTGTTTCGATGCTTCATCATCGGCCGATTGGTTGTTGTCAGCTTCCCCCTGTTGGACTTCGGAAGAAGGTGCTTGGGATTGATCTTGCTTTGGCCCGTCTTGATTGGCCGAGCCGTGATCGGTGTTTTCATCCTCGAATCGGTAAATCACCTTTTGAAGATTGAGGTCGGCGTGTTTGCAGTTAATATCAATGTCCTCCAGGTCGATGTCGGTATTAAACTGGTTGCTTAAATACTCATACCGGAATTTCATCCGGGTCTTGCCGTGGTTGTAAATCGGGTACGGCGTCACGTTCTCCCGGTTCAAGTCCTCCCGTTTGATGCCCCGGTACACTACCATTTCGCCCGGTTGTAATCGTCCGAGTTCGGACGCATCGAGCAGACGGCGGCCATCGGTCCCTTCGGTTTTGTTTTTATCCGTACTCAATGTACTCCCGGACCGACTGTTGGAGCTGATCGTTTTTTCGCCCAGCAGTTTGGAAAATTCCTCGTTCGTTTCGTAGTCCGTGGAAAGCAGATAGAGTTTATTCGCACAGTTGCCGATAATGTTGTCGGCTTCCTTGTCGTATTTGTGCTTGATCTGCGAGAGGTCTTGGACGACCAGATTAAAGTGAATCCGGCGGCCCAGACTGACCGTAATCATGTTGCCCATATCCGAGATCGAGGGCATGTTCCCAAATTCATCTAAAATAAAGATGACCTGCCGGATGCACTTACGCCCCGGCGTGAAGTAAGACGTTTTCGCCAGTTCCGTGTACAGCTGCTTAACGTATAAGGACGCAATCACATGCAGAGAGGTATCATCATCCGGCGTTAATAGAAAGACGGCCGTAGGCTTCGTGAAGTGTTCAAATTCCCGGAGCGTCATAGTAGCCAGTTTTGCTCCTTTACGGGTGAATTGGTGCGTGTACGTCACGGCTCCGGTCTCTTCGTTAATCTCGTTCACAGCCACGGTTAAGGCCGCCCCGGTTTGATGATCGTGAAATGTCACGGCGTCGCCTACCTCCAACACCCGGTCATGACTGAACTTAAATAGGCCGTTCGTATTCGCACGGGTTCGTTCTGTTCCCTCCGGAAACGTGGCCGTGATTTCGGCCTGCGTCGATGCAAAGCCCGTGATGTGCTTGCCAAACCCGACCTTTCGCATATCAAACGAATGGTGCGAGGTCATTTTCGCAATCGGTGTGAGCGTGAAAATGCTCAACTTATCAAACGCATTGGCAAAAATCCCGGCGACCGTCTGGCCCGCCCCACTCGCGAATTTCACCGTGGCGTATTGGAGTTTGGCCGGATGGTTTCGTGGCAGACTGTCAAAGAAGTGGTCCAAGCCGGAAATCATCGTGCCTTTCTCGTCCGTTTCCTGTTGACTTGCCAGTTCGTTGAGCGTGTTTGCCACGGAGTACATCGTGATTTTTTCCGGGTGGTCTGGCAGGTTCTTTTCGCACAGCCCCAAAATCAGCGCTGTACATAAGGAACTGGCCGAATCCTGCCAGAATTTATCCTTCGCATCCGGGTCGGAATACAGCATATGAGCAATCGCCTTCGCATGTTGCTCGGCCTGCCCCAAATCGCCTTCTTCGTAAGCATCAATCACCATCTGGAGGATCTGAAAACTCATGGACCGGTTTTCTGGTTCAATCAAGTTCAGGGCTTCCACATGATAGCCTCGATGTTCGAGGGTTTCTTTGGATGCCGCCAGTAATTCCGCCTTAGGGTCATTAATGACCATCGACGCCTGTTGCTCGGCCCGGGAATAAATATCCATCATCGGAAACATGCCAATTTCGCCTTTACCACTCCGGGTGGTTCCTATCCATAAGTTATTGCTTTTGGAATCATCAATGTATATCTGATTGCCTTCCCGAGAGACGGGAACGCCGCCTTCTCCGGCAAAGGATGCTTCCTTTTCGGGAATCGCTTTATATTGCTGTTGAATCTCTTTCAAGGTCGTAAAGCGACTGGAGCCTTTGGCATCCCCTTCGGTAATGTCTTTAAAGTTACTCCTTAGTTTGTAATAGAAGATGCCGCCCACAATCAGCGTGGCGATAAACATAAACAAATAACCAAGCGCCGGAATGTCCGAGGTCGTGAATAACAGCCCCAGGAAGTTAAACGAGACGCCGGGAGGGTCCGGGTTGCCAAGCCCTTGAAGCAGGTTGCGAACGTTCGTGATACAAAAATTAATCAGCGTATTGGATAATAGAAAAAACACCAACGCCCCGAGCAACGCCAGAATCCCGTGGGCTTTTTTCGTTTTGAGTATCTTCATGCTGTCCCTCCTTTACATGTCGTCCCGTTGCTGTTGGGCTTCTTCTTTGTCCTGTTCCAGTTCCTCGATCTTATCCGCATCCTCGTCCAGTTCATCTATTTGGCTGTTCAGATCATCGATCGTGGACTGATGCTCTTGATAGGTGTCGATCGTCTCCCGTATCGCATCGGTCTGGTGGTCTTGATAGACCTGTTCAGCTCCTTCCACATCGTCTTGATGCAGATAGGCTTTTGCCAGCAGTTCACTTCGGCGGTTCGTCATGTCTACGTTATCGGTGCTTATCACCTTGTCATAATTGCCGTTCTGATAGGCCAGTTCAAACGCCCCTTCGTCCGTAGGAAACGCATCGTGATAGGCTTGGAGAGTGTCGTTGTCCTTGTTCAATCGAACAAATTCCACGGCCGTGGCTTTGTTGTCGAATAGCTTGTTCATCTGTTGAAATTGTTCGTTATCGGCTAGAAAACTCGCATAGATGTTTCGTTCCTGCGTGGAAAGATCATCCGGGTCCTTATCCTTGTAGTAATCCAGTAATTCCTGTTTGTCTCCCATGAGGGCGTCTTGATAGGTGCTGACTTTGGCTTCCTGCGTTTCGTTGGTGTTCGTCACTTCCTGCATTTCCGCACTCACGGAGGATAATTGCATGATAAAGAAGGAAAACAGGCCAATGGAGGTAAGGACAAAAAATGCCGCCACGCCGTACACCGTTTTGCGTTGCCACCGTTTCAGCCGGGACACGTAGTTGGCATCCACGTTCTCGTTCGGTTGAATCTCTTCCTCGAATTTGTATTCTTCTTCGACCAATGCTTCCATATCTTCCAGAAAGGCCAGCCGCATCCGTTCTTTTTCCTTACTTGTCCGAATCTTCGGCAGGTTCTTTTTGATGTGCATGAACAGGTTCGGGGCCTGTTTGCTTCCAAAGGTAAACCGGCCTTCATACATTTCTTCGTTCAGGTCATCGTCCAGTACATAAAAATAAGCCGGAATGGTGTCGTTCTGGTCCCGCATTTCCATTTCTATGTCCTGTGAGAGTTTCACCGCTTCATCAAACGGGATGCGTTGATGCCGTTGAATCTTTGGGTGATTGCCTTGCGTAAAATTCACGTACAGCATGGTTCCTCCTCCTAAAAAAAGCATGAAAAAAAGAGCCGCAGAACGGCTCTTGTTTCGATGCTATTTATTTTAAAATTATGACGTTAAAAGGAAATATTGGAATCAATGGCCTGAGCTAACCCATAAGCGCCCATCACGATTACAAGGCCGACAGCGGCGCCGATAAACCAACCGACTGATTTTGTCCGGCCCCGGTCGCCGCCGAGAATCAAATAATAGCCGCCCACGCATAACGCAATAGCAGCAGCAATCAGTCCCATCGTTTGGGCCATGCTTAGAATATCTTCCCCGGTCGAAACAAGGCCGTCTACGCCGGCCGCCCCTACGGTGAACGATTGAAGCATTAATTCTTTCATCGTACCCCTCCTTTGGGTGGTTTAGTATCGTTCAGATGGTTCTTCGGTGTTCGTTTGTGTTGCTTCATTGGCTTGGGATTTACTTGTCGTATCTTCATCATCCAAGCCGACAAAATCCAGCAAGTGATCGTCAATGTATTTGGTGTGCTGTTCGTGCAACCAGTCCTCGTAATTGACGTTCTGCTTTTCCATCATCTTTTTCGCAATGTCTTTCTTTTGCTTCTGTTCTTTTCGTCCTGCCACGGAGACACCTCATTTATTCAGCGTATTTTTCCACAAAAGATTGGAGTTCGCCCTCGTATTCTTCTTGTTTGATGTCGTCCCCGTCCACCTCAAATTCTTCTAACACTTCTCCATCTTCCACATACACAACCTCATCACTAGGCGTAATTAAATTCATTTTTCCACTGTTTTCATTGGCCCGATCCTTCGTTTCTTGGTCATACTCCCACCCATTCGTATACGTGAGCGTGGCACTTGTTTCATCAAACGCCTGGAACACGTTGTCTTTGGCTTCGTCCACGTCCGGGCTGTAAATATACATCGCAAACCCGGTAAAATCGTCAGCGTTGATCGTTTCCATGAACTGATCGTAGTCCTCGATTTCTTCCGTGGGCGGGCCGCCGCAGGCCGAAAGCGTGAGAACAGAACCAAGCAAGGTCACAAGGGCCAGACGTTTAGTTACCATTAGAAACATCCTTTCCTGCACATTTCACCCCCTTCCTTCTGGTACGGTGTTCGGGGACTTCCGCTTTATGGCTGAAAGCGGGAACCCTATGGAAACATGCGTACAGCCGGAGCCGTAGCTTCCCAATGCACAACGTTTTAGGCATGCACGAAGAACCAGAATAAAAGCGGCATTTTACGCCATCGGGGTAGCGGCGAGCTTTAGGCTGGAACTCGCAAACCTGCATCGAAATCGTATATCCTCCAAATCATGCCAGGAAATCAGAAGGACACGCTATATGTAGTTATAGACGTGCTATTGATGTAATATCAACTCTTCCTCTGGTTTTTTTCGTTTAGCGATCTGACAGTTCTGATGATTTTTAGCCGAACGGACCCGGTAATAAATATCAGCCAATCGAGCCAACTGGCCTTGATCTCCCACGGCCAGTTGGCCTTTTAATTCGTAACATTCATCGTCAAAGGTCCGAAGATAGGCGGCTCGATAAGCTAATTCGCAACAAGACATTCGCTGTTGCTTATGTTTCATCTTCATCACCCCTAACTTTAGAATGAGTAGAACATTATTCTACGGTAAAGCTGTAAGGACGAAAGCCCTTCACGTTTTCATACATCATGCGTTGAGTGTCCCATTCTTCGTCACGAATAATAAGAAAATACTTCTTAAAGATCATGATACGTGAAACTTCTACACGTTTGCGGCGGTTATAAGCGACAATTATCATTGGCTCTGATAACCTGCCTGTTTCGGGGTCGTGCGTCACATGAAACTTCTCCAACGCACGATAAAATTTATCTAATGCTTCTTCCCTGTTGGCTTCTAGTTGTGCTTCATCCATATTTAATCTGCCTCCATTCAACCATATTAAGGTAATTACTACAATATAAATTGTAAATAAACATAAATATATTACTTTAGTCCCCTTATTTGTTGCTAGAATAGCAGACTTTTTTCGCTATAGTAATAATGAATATTGAATGTTTTTGAGTAAAGTTTACTTTGGTTAAACAAAAAGTAGTCCAGCCTTTTATGTGGCTGGACTACTTTGATTATTTTTTACGTCTTTGTTCTAACATTTTCTGAAATTGAGCTTTCTCATCTTCAAAGGTGGAGTTGTCATTAGTAGAAGTAGTGTATTTCATATCTACTTTAGTATCAATCTCTCCGTCCTTAAACCATTTAGGCATCGTATCTTGTTTAGGTTGATTACTCTGATTGGCTATTCTGCGAAACTCTATTTTTTTAGTAATTGCGTTTTTCATAGCAGCTTCAATAGAAGCAATAGGACCTTCAAATTTAGTTAAAACAAAGTTTAAGGCGCTTTGGTATTCTCCAGAACTTAAAATCTTTCTATGGGCTTTGTAGTTGTTTTCTATATCAATTAAAGAAATATCATCATCAATCAATCTCTTTTGATACTTGGTAAGCGTAGTTTTTATCTCATGTGGTATATCTAACAAATCAATAGCATCTTCTATTGATTGATCTTTAATTAGATTATTCTTTTTATAATTTTTATTTTCTAAGTTCTTATTATTAATGTGCGGATTTTCCGTATCCGGTTTTTCCGTATCCGGATTTTCAGTAAACGGCTTTTGACCCGTATCCGGATTTCCAGTAAGCGGCTTTTCAGAACCACTTTTTTGCTTATTTTGTTCGTGATAGATAGTAACTTTTTTTCCTTGTTCTAAGTAATCTTTATAAATAGTGTCAGTTTGAGCTTTCACTTCTTCAACAATGTCAGAAAAAACATAAATCTGTTGTTCATAGCGTTTATTAATACCATTATGGATTTCAATACGTGCTACGTAACCGTGAGTAATTAATTCACGTAAGCAAGCATAATGTTTGTCGCGTCCATTTTTAGAACGCTTAACAATATCGGTCATATTGATTTTCCAATCCTCTGAATTAGATAAGAAAATTGTAAGTAAGTGTTTTGCTTCCAGAGTTAGTTGAGAGTTATTAATAAAATTGTTATCGACCATTGTGAAATTATTTCTTTTTGCACTGGCAAATGATGTTGTAGACATAAAAAAGCTCCTCCTTGTGTCCCGAAAGACTTAAAGAGAAGTTCATGCAAGCAACAAAATATACTAAGAGTTATTGGTATTTTATATCACTTTAAGTAATATATTGAAGTGAGAGTTTTTTCTTTGCCCTTATCACTTCATGTGATACACTATAACCAAATAGCATAATAATTTTAATGCTTGCCGCATTAAAAAGCTTCTCGTCTAAGTCTCTGTCTTTAGTGATTAGGTTGTCCGCCGTTCACACTAAAGTCAGGGATTTTTTCGTTTTTTTAGATTTATTTTAAACAACAGATAAAAATTTCCTGTTTGCAACAGCATAACAGTACATTAAGCGGTAATCAATGGAGTTTCCTCTAGTTAAATGTAATATTTTTTTCTATTTCTTATGCTGAATGAATATCATAAGAAAATGGAGGGCTAAACCCCCATGAATAGAGAACAAGAGGAATTACAGAAAATCACCCAGGAACGCATGACTTTTATTTTTAGAGAAATGAAACGTTCACGCCATGAAAAGAACATATCTATTTTACAAGTATCTATGACTTCTGGTATTGGTTATGGTTATATTTCTTTAGTCGAAAATGAAAAAAAGAAAAATGTTGGTATGCCTACAATCATGCGGTATTGTGCGGCTATTAATGAGGATTTTATCGCGCTGCTAACAAGGGCAGAGGTTAATTATCAAATACATAAACGTTCCAAAGATTCTTAAAATAAAAGGTTGCTAAGGCCAATAAACAGCAAAACAAAAGCAATAACCCCTAGAGCTATCTTGATAAAAGTTAATAAAATATAGGCCATTGCGTAGATCATAAAGACGCCTATTACAATAGCAATAGGAGTAATGATTGTAACCACTAGAAACGTCTGCGGAAATATGAGAAATAGAAAGAAAGCCGTTAAAAGAAAGCCGATAAGTAGAGAAAGCCTAATACTCGTTGGCTGTTCGGCAATCTTTTGTCTGCCAGCATCTAATGTGTTTGCTATCACCGTAGAGTTGATACCTCCCTGTACTACTTGTAACGTTCCTCTAAATAATCAGTCATATTCGCAATCAGATTTACAATAGTGGTTCTATATTTTAAGGCGGCTCGTTTTAAGGTTTTTCTATCTTCGGGATAAATACGAAAAGTAGTGTATTTTTTAAGATTTTCGACTTTGTTTTCCGGCTGGAAATCTTCACTTGTAGCAATATGCTGAACTCCAAGTGCAACAAGATGAATCATGGAAGTATCATTCATCACAGATAATACTTTTAAGCGTTCGTGATCTTCTGGAGAACAATGAATCGAAACATATTTTGATTTGGTGCTGTTATATGATGTTAAATCTTCGGGGCCTTGTTCTGAACGAGACAACTCTACATCCCTCGTCGAGGATTGTTCTTCTTTAGAATGATCTTCGTTTTTCTCATTTTGCTCAGCAAAAAAATTATGCTTTTTGGCTCTATTATTAATGCCTTTGTTACTTAAATTATTGTTCATATATGTTGTCCTACCTTTTCTAAAATTTCGTTTTTCACTTCACGATACATACTTAATGTTTGTTTATCATGCCTATCTTGATCAGTAATACCGTTCACTCGAAAACGTTTAACTCGTTCACGATCGTATATCCGGCTATCAAACATAAAATCTTTGATCTGATACTCATCAGACATGGCTGAATCATAAATGAATTTATCTATTTTACTCCGTTTCTTTTCCAGATAAGGTAAGATTCCTAGAACAGATAATGACGGCTTACTTTTTTGCATCATTTCAATATAATCATTAAAATCCATCGCTCCGGTTAGACTGTCTAATTCTGTCTGCATCACAATGACAGCATAATCTGATGCTATTAACGCATTGTTTGTGAATGGAGAAATCGTTGGTGGAACATCAATGATTATATAATCATAGTCATCTTTCATGTCACTTAATAAATCATTTAGAAAGTGATTTTCTTTTCCATTCTTATAATTTAATGTCGTTAAATATTGCGGGAAAGAACTTAAATCAATCGCGCTAGGGAGTAAATGTAGTTGATCGGTAAAAGAAATGATCGCTTCTTTTAAGTTCTTTTTTTTCATAGCATCAAATAACGTAGTGAAGTCAGAGAAATCATAATCATAGGTTAAAGATAAAAAATTAGTAGCGTTAGCCTGTGGGTCGAGATCGACTAGAAGCACTTTTTTATCATCTTCTTGAAGCAAGTATGAAATCAAAGTAGCAGCTGTCGTTTTTCCAACTCCACCTTTAAAATTACCAAATGTAATGGTTGTTGCTGTCATTATGACTAACTCCTTTCGATAAAACCGTGTAATGAGTGCCAATATCACTAATAGAGAAAGCCGATGCTTTGATAATAGCAATATTGAGTAAATTATACAATATTTCAATTATATCATTGTTAAATAATATTTATAGAGAAAAAAGAGTGTTTTCCTCATAAAGAACGCAAACCTTTACTCCGTATTTTTCATGTTCAGCTATTTCTTTATCGCTAAAACAATCCAATTCTTCATCTGTAATATCGCCCTGGTGATATAATTCTCTAATTTGATCATTGGTTAATGTATGAGATATACCATACTTCATAGAAGAACCCTTTCTGTATATAATGAGAAAATATTAATTTCAATGACTATAATAAAAATAGAAAACAACAACTGCCGTAACTACCATTTAAAAACAAAAATAAATTATTCAATAAGACAATTATACAATTATCTAATCCTATATATTTGAAAAGTCTATATCATCTTCAAAGAAATAGGTTTCTTCAAATGCTTCAATGATTTGTTTAATTTCTTCTCTGGAAAGTTCGTTTATATCAATATCGGCTTTTTGAAAAATTTCTGTCATGGTTCGACCTGTTTGAGCCAAGCATAACCCTCCTAAATAATTGAATTAAAGTATCATTGAATAATTGTATAATTCATATGGATAAAAAATGAAGCTGATCTCTTAACGTTTCTAACGCCAGTCGAGCTTCCTCTTTTTCCTGTTCCGCTAATAATACTACTTGGTGTTTAGTAAATTGATCGGCTAATCCTACATCTCGATAATATGGTAATTGGTTATTTATAAAACTCGATACGATTTCTCGATCTTGATTAGTATCTTCTCCTTCGTTTGTTCTTTCAATAGCAGCAAGTATATTTTTGGACTCTTTTTCATTTTGTTTCAGTTTTTCAATTTCCTCCAGAAGCAAGTTTTTCTGTTCTGTTTGAACGCCCATTTTTATATTCATCCTCTCTAATTTTGTTAAGTTCATTATAGCATAAATATACCAATTATACAATTATACAATTATATAATAGAGAAAATGGTATAATTTTATTTTTCATACTATCTCGATTTTAAAAAAGCTAAGGAAAGGGATGCTTTCCTTAGCTTTTCTAATAAATCTCTTCATACTTCTAAAATATAGAAAAAAGCTTCAACCCAAGGATCGAGCTTTCAACGACTGCTTGCTGTAAGATGAGAGGTAAACATAATGACGATTATCAGCAGTCAACAAACAGTAGAAAAAGGCTATCCTATGGCTGGGATAGCCCCTTCATTTTTCTTGAGGTTCTTGGATGCGATGGGTTTAATCATGACGACTCAGCGCATCCATGATGGAATCGAAGGTCTCGGTGCTGTAGCCGAACCAATGGGAGCCAAGGTAAAATAAAGCAATTAACACGAGAGAGGCAAGAACGATTAAGCCTTTCTTTCCTCGGTTTTCCCATCGTTGCTCCCGTTTTCGGACAAGAAAATCATCGAATGTATCTTTGATGGTTTTAGCGTTTGTATCAGGCTTAAAGAGGTTCTTTTTTCGGCTCCTCGTTATCCTCCCAGCAACAGAAAAGGTTCCTCCCCTTCCAAACGTCATTCATTCCCTACGGTATCCTCAAGCTCGCCGTCTACCACGTCGATATCCTCCGGCGTTTGGAATAGGGATTCGTCAAAATCGGGGTTTACCTCAAAGTCTACGACTTCCATGTTGCTCGTGGCATCTCCGGCAGCCTGTTCTTCGTCCGCAGAGGTTTCGCGCTCGGATTTGATTTCGTAATAGGTTTCCTGATCAAACCAGTAGTCGGAAGGGCCGTCTTCCGTTTCCGCCTGGATATGGTACGTATCGTACCCATTCACGTCTTCTTCCCCGACATAGGTAAGGTCAGCCTCTTCCAGCAACTGCTCGTACGGGGCCGCACCCTGGCTCATGTCGTAGCCCTCGTCGTCCCTGCCGGCATCATACCGAATGGCTTCCTCATCGCCTTCGTCATAAGTGATAGTATAAGCAGGATCCTCCGGGTCCGTGAACTGGTAGCTGGTGGGTTCCTCTTCCGAGAACGAATCCCCATTCTCTTCGCCTTCCGTCGTGACATCCAATTCCAGGCGATTATAGTAGGCCCCGTCCCGAACATAATCCCACTGGGTTTCTCGCGTCGTGGTGGTGAAACGGCCTTCCGGCACGTTTTCCTGTTCTTCATCCAAGTCCATGGTCGTCTCTCCCTCTATGACAAAATAGAGACTGTTCAGGTCGTCATAGAAAGCGACGGCTTCTTCCACTACCTTCTCGGCGCTTGGAGCTTCGCTCTCGTCCGATTCGCTGCTGTCAGCATTGGCATCGTCCGTGTTGGCTTGATCCTCATTTTGATCTTGGTTGGTTGTTTCATCGGAGGTATTGGTCTCCGTGTCTTCGTCGGTTCCGCAGGCGGATAATAACAGCAGACTTGCGGCACCTGTAGCTAAGAATTTATGCATGATAAAAAGCTCCTTTGAGTATGTATTTTTTCCTTTTTCTTATTCACAAAGACGCAGGAATCAAAACCATATTTTTCTATTTTATCCAATTAACTCGTTTCATGATTCCCCAAAACGTGTATAGGGAAAGGCGTCCTAAATCATGAGGAGGGGTCTGACTTGGCAACATTGTATTTCCGCAAACCATTTATTATTTTTTCCAGCCGCAATGTACAGGTAACGGATGAGAACGAGCGTCTCCAGTATTACTGCGGAAAATATTATGACTCCCGCAAGGAGTTGCTGAAGCTGGCAAGAATAGAGAACGTTCGTTTATTCAACAAGGACCACCGTATCCTCGCGGATGCCAAACAAACGGAACAGGCGCGAGACCAATGGAAGATCGTCTACGGAGAGCATCAAGAACAAGTCGCGACCATGACCAACACCTCCACTATGAACACGAATATGCGGCTAACCCTCCGTTACAATGGGAATGAAGCTGTTATTAAAAGCGACAAGGGTCGTAAAACTTTTGTACTGGAATCCCAGGGAGAGGTATTAGCAACCATGAAGATTCAGGGCCTGTCGTTAACTCATCACGAATTGACCTACGATCCTGCCACTTTGGACATGGCTGAGGAGTTGTTGGTGGCCGCGTTTTATACCTTCAGCCTGAAGCATGTCCGGCCTTAAGCTTGCCAATGCACACTTTTCCGAAAGAGCAGCAACCAGCAGTTGCGCCGGATTCTCCTCATACGATCGTGACTGGGGAAAACGAAACGTGTATGTTGTGGAAAAGGGAGGGATGTCATGAACGTAGCTCACACCATTAGAAGGCAACGAGAAAATCATGAATGGTCGCAAGAAGAATTGGCAGCGATGCTCCATGTTTCCCGGCAAAGCGTTTCGAAATGGGAAAGTGGCAGAAGTGATCCTTCGTTGGATATGCTAGTGGCCATGAGTGACCTGTTTGATGTTACATTAGATCAGTTGATCAAAGGAGATACAGATTTTAAACAACGAGTGTTAGAGGGGGAATATGACACCAGGTATATCGGACCTAGTCGATTGAATACCTTAACAGCCTTCTTCGCTGACTTTTGGTGGACCATTTTTCCGATCGCTGCCGTCTTTGTCTGGGTGGTGGAACGATTGATGTAAGAAGCGTTAAGGGGGATTGGGGTGATTTCATCGATCGGTTTCCTGGAAATCATACAGAAAGCACAGAGGGGGGCTGTGTCGCCATCCTTGTTGTCTAAGAGAAAAATCAAACAGCCCACCCAATATGCGAAGCAACGTCATACTTACATAATATGCTCCATGTCTAACTCGCTTAGCCAATCAAAAGAAGCATTTCTGCTGAAAGAAATGCTTCTTTTAAAGTTCCAAATCTCCTCCCCTTCTTGAAAGAAGATCATTGGCAACCCACTCGAATGCTCTTTCAACAAACTCTAGTTCGTAATTGAAAATGATAGACGTGCTGCCATAAAGCACAAAAACACCTAATAAAACCACAAAAAATTTCCCAATAGGCCATTTGTCGATCTTGTTTTCTTTTCGTTTAGGTTGAAGAGGATCTTCCATGCGTTGCTTTCGATCTTGATAAGAGTTATAAGGCATCTTTTTCTCCTAATGATTGAGACTTTTAATTACATATATCGTCTGCACTGGGAAAGCATAAAATCATAATTTAATCAATTACGCGATTCATAAACTGTTTAAACACGAAAGAAATGACGGTCCTAAGAATGATAAACGACAAGGTGGCTAGAAATAACCATTTCATGCCGAAATACCATAGACTTTAAGTATTGAATCCTGGCATGTCATTTCTTAAAGCAGAAACGAAAGTAGCGGCTAATGCCATGGCTAAAAGAAACCAAGAATTATTTAAAATATGCATCAGTCGATGCTGCATATACGTGGCTCCGTTTTCATCTTTATATTTTGTATTTGAGTATATACGTATAAATTACCTTAATTAACATATGGTAAACAATGGATGTTAAAGGATAGTTTAAAGATTACGGTCTTTAGTTAAAAGCTTTCTTTCTCTGTTCAAATGCAATTATAAGTCTCTAGTCATCCTATTAAGTAGACTCAAAAGAGTAAACTCACCTTTCTATTATAAGGACGATAAGTTTTCCTTGTTTCTTTATGTCTAAAACCCTTAACTTCTAGACAACGCCCTGAACACCCCATTTTTGCATCTGAAAATGGGGTGTTTTCCATCTAAAAGTTTGTCTATAATAGAATGTACAATACCTAATAGACTTTTAGACATTTTGGAGGGACACTCATGACCCAACGTATTGGCTATGCGCGCGTTTCGACCTTTCACCAGGATTTCAGCTCCCAACAGCAGTTGTTAGAAGAATCCGGCTGCCATCGGATCTTTACCGAGAAAGTAACAGGGACAACGACCATTGAACGGGAGCAGCTGCGAGAAGCGATTCAGTATGCCCGTACTGGTGACACCCTGGTGGTGACAAAAATTGACCGCCTGGCCCGTTCGATCATCGATCTCAACAACATCGTGCATGAACTGGCAGCCGAAGGCATTTCCGTCTTATTTCTGAGAGATAATATGGAATTTCATGCCGGAGAGGACACTAATAGCATGCAGACGCTGCTGTTTAACGTGCTGGGGAGTTTTGCGCAGTTTGAAGCTGACCTGATTCGAGAGCGTACGACGGAAGGACGAGAACGAGCCAAAGCCCAGGGGAAGCACATGGGACGTCCCGGGCAATCACCCAAGGCCGTCCAGCAGGCTTTGCAACTCTTTCAGAATCGGGAAACTAACAAGATGAGTGTGAACGATATTGTAAAAGTGACAGGCGTCCCACGCTCGACCATTTACGCGAAAAAGAACGAAAAGGGATGATAGATAAACAATGACCCTCTATGCTGACGTTTTTTCTTTGCTAAGGGGTATTCCAATGAAAGGCCATAATCAGAGCTATAAAGAAAAAGAACGAAAAAAACATCCCCGTCACCAAAAGCGTTATTCGATACCCTTTATGAGCGAATAGCGCAAAAAGAAGCTGGGAAAGGGATATTACTGCCATTACGTATATTCCACTCTTTTGGTTTGGAACTAGCGTAAGTATGCCGTTGCCTATGTTGAACTGTTCGAACAAAAAAGAAACGATAATAAAAACTAACAGCAATGAAGAAACGAACGTTGCTATGTTCCGAAACATGAGGGGACCCTCCTTTCTAAAGAAACATTCATGATCAAACCAGCCTTGCATTTCAATGTCAAAATTCCAGAGGTAACCATGATTCTTCAAAAAATCGCTTATATTACCAATTGGATGATGATTTTAATCGGGTTCCTATTACTTCTCCCTTTCACTTTACCCCGAAATATTATTCAGAGTAATAATATCTTCTCTCTATACCAGGACGGATATGGTTTATTATTTGTTGTTATTCTCATTTTGATGTTCGGCTTATTCGCTTCATGTTTAGCACTGGTATTACAGATTAAGCATTTAATCATTCTTTCTCTTTTACTATTTATTTCTCCCTTTCTTTGGGTCGCTGTTCTTTGGATTGCTTATGTCGTATGGTGGTAAATAAAAAGATGCTTGGAGGGATATATTCTTCCAAGTATCTTTTTTGCGTTATTTGTAAGTAATCTTCCTTCTTCTTTAACATAATTGCGCTTATCGGAAGCTTATTCATTGATTGAAGGAGGTGGGAAAAGGTTATTTCAATATCGGTTTTTCCGAGTCCCTTTGCCATTCTTTCATTACAGATAACCCCCTATGACCTTGTCGATATTGAAAATGTTCTTGATGAACTTTAGCATCCTCCATCGTTTCTCATGAGAATAACTGCTGCAGCATCTTTTTTACGAATGCAAAACATTGGCTAGGGAGCGTAAGGATGGACTCCAAAGCAACATAAGTATCTTCTTTTTTCTTCCCACGTTTGTTCTTTTGTTTCATGATATGCCCTCCTATTCGATGAAAATATGTAAAATAATCCCTTTTATCGAATGAATTCATCATACAGGAAAAAAAGCAAAAGATTAAGCTTTCTCATATTAGTTTAAGAAATCGTATGGTATCCATTTCTACCAAAACCTAAGGAAATGGAGCGTTTCTTCCGAGGAATGCCTAATCAAATGACATATGCTTCAATACAAGCTGAATGAACGATGAAGCTTCTCCTCGAAGAGATTAGTTGTAGTAACTCTCTGGTTAAATCTTTTTTAAATGCCTGGGTATTGCTTCTTGAAAACCGTTTCGTTCTATAATAATCCAAAAATAGAAGATTAATTCTGAGGATGGTTATATTGGCGAAGATGGTGCACCTCGAGTGAATATCATTTGCGAATAAAAGTTTAAATCATGAGGAAAGAAGCCAGAGAATATTCCCTGGCTTCCACTTATAAAGTATATCATTCGATTTTTGATAAAGGCGGTCTGATGCTTTCAAATGATATTTCATTGTGAAGATAACTTTCGTCCGGTGTATCTGTGCTTCTATGTTAAACGGGCCCGGATCTTTCCAGAGATAATATCCACGATGGTAACCATCACGATGATCCCAAGCAGAATAATGCCTACCCGTTCCCAATCACGGGTCTGAAGAGCGAAAATCAGCGGCGTGCCGATGCCGCCAGCGCCGATAACTCCGAGTACCGTCGCAGCCCGGAGGTTGATTTCAAGCCGATACAGGACGAATGAAAAGTAGCTGGGGAGTACCTGCGGCAGCACGGCGAACCAAAGGGTTTTTCCGTGATTGGCACCTGTGGCCATTAAGGCTTCCCGGGCGGCCAAATCCGCCGTTTCAATGTCTTCACTAAACAATTTACCAAGCGATCCGATCGTCCCGATACCAAGGGCGAGCACACCGGCAAAGGCGCCTGGTCCTACGGCTTTAATAAACAAGAGGGCGAGAACGATTTCCGGGAACACACGAATAAAGGTGAGCACGAACTTTGATGAGCCGGAAACTGGTTTGATTCGCATGATGGTCCGGGCTGCCAGTAAGGCAAATGGCAGGCAGAAGACAGCGGCAATGGCCGTTCCCAAAAGTGCAATCGCAAGCGTATCCAGCAACCCGCGAATGAGATCTTCTCCAGCAGGATCATACACATAGCCCCAATCTGGTGAAAAAATGCCGCCGATGATAGAGCCGATAATTTCGACAAACGTCTCTTTGATTTCAAGCAGCGGGAGGCCCGTAAAAGCCCAGATGTATAGGAGAGCTAAAAGAATCAATCCAATGTACAACTTCCATTTTTTTTGCTTTGGCGGTGCTGGCCAGTCGGTTTGCATGGTCATGCCAGACGCTCCCTACCTTTCGTACTCAAGTAGTCAATCAGCATCACGACGAGAAGGGTTAATAAAATAATGGTAGCCACCCGGCCGTACTGAAAAAACCCAAGAGTGCTTTCGTAGTACAAGCCAATGCCACCAGCCCCAACCAGGCCGAGGATAGCGGCCGCACGTACGTTTATTTCAAGCGAATACAATGTGTACGATAGAAAAGAAGCAGCAATTTGCGGAAAAACACCGAAAGTAATCCATACGATTTTATTGGCCCCTACGGCAGTCATCGCTTCGAGCGGCGCCCGGTCCACCGATTCAATCGTTTCATAGATCAGTTTGGAAATGATGCCAAGCGAGAAAAACGTTAGTGCAAACACGCCAGAAACCGGGCCAATCCCGAAAATAGCAACAAACAGGGCTGCTAAAAGAAGGTCAGGCATCGTACGAATGAAATTCATGACCATCCGTGCCGGCAACGTAATCCACCCGGTGGCAAAAACATTTCTGGCCGAAAGCAGGGCGATAGGTAAAGCCAGGATGGCGCCAAACGTCGTCCCTAACAAGGCCATACGAACGGTTTCGAGTATCGGTGCCATAACTTCCGCAGCGTAAGCAGCATTTGGTGGCCACATCTGTACGAGCAGATCACCAATGTTCGGGATGCCTACCCATAGCTGGGAAAAGGAAAACTCCACCTGCCAGGCGCTTCCCATTAAAATCAAAGCGACCAGAGCTGCTGTCAACAGGTGCTTCAGTCGGGAGGGAGGCTTAGGAACGTCATGGGCCTGAATGGTTGATGTGCTCATTGAACAGCCTCCTTCTGAGCTTGGCCACTGTTCTGCTGTTGGTCCTCGTCTTCCAAAGATTCGCCGTATATGCCCATAAACCGTTTGGGGGTGGCCTCCTCAATCGGCCCGTCGAATACAACTTCTCCCTCTTTTAAACCAATAATTCTTGTCGCATACTTCCGGGCGATTTCCATGGAATGCAGGTTCACCACCATCGTAATACCAAGATCTCGGTTAATACGCTGCAGATCATCCATCACCTGTTTGGTCGTTAACGGATCCAGCGATGCTACCGGCTCGTCGGCCAAAAATAATTTTGGTTCCTGAGCAAGCGCTCGTGCGATGGAGACCCTCTGCTGCTGACCGCCAGAGAGCTGATCCGCCCGGACGTACGCTTTATCCAACAAATTTACGCGACGCAAAGCTTCAAATGCGATGCCTTTATCCTCTTTGGGAAACAGACCGAGGATCATTCGAAGAGTGGAATGATATCCGACTCGTCCAGCCAGTACGTTTTTTAACACGCTTGAACGCTTAACGATATTAAACTGTTGAAAAATCATCCCTACATCCCGGCGGAGAGCATACAGTTTCTTGCCCTTTGCTTCTGTGATCGCTACGCCGTCAATCTCAACGGTTCCTTCTGTTACATCGTGCAGCCGATTGATTGTCCGGAGAAGAGTAGATTTTCCGGCTCCCGAGAGTCCGACAATCACGACAAATTCGCCTTGTTCGATGGACAAATCAACATTGTTCAGCGCTTTGGTTCCGTTTTTATACTGTTTTGATACCTGCTTAAACGTAATCACACGTGCCTCCCCTTTCAATAGCAAAAAGAGACTGCCCGGACAGACAGCCTCTCGTTGCAGACACCAGCTGTGTCCTCTACTTATTCGTTGCCTGTAAGGTCGGAAACTTTATCCTCATACTCACGGACGACATCAAAATTGCTGTCCTCGGATTCGACATAGCCTTCATGAGAGTAAATATCGCGAATGATTTCCTGGCTTTCGTCATTCTCGCCGAGAGAAATAAAGGCGTCAGCAATGTCTTGTCTTATGTCGCCTTCAATTTCTGGCCGAATTGACACGGTATCGTTTGGAATTTTTTCGGTGTATTCCAGAATTTTGGTGTCTTCAAATACGTTTTCATAGTCTTCCGATACGGTGTTGCGTGCATCCTGGAACGTGACTGCGGCGTCTACGTCGTCGTTTAAAAGCGATACAATAGCCTGATCGTGTCCCGTGACGGTTACCGGCTCTACGTCCTCGAGAGGTTCAAGTCCGGCGTCCATCATTTCGGCAGCCGGCCATACAAAACCGGCAGAGCTGGTGGTATTTTGATACGCCACTCGTTTTCCTTTCAAGTCTTCAATGCTTTCCATGTCGCTGTCTGCATCGACTACAAACTGAGAAAGGTAGTAATCCACCAGCTCATCGGTCTCTGAGCCGTCGTCGTTCACTCCGTAACGCTGGGCTTGCAGAAGCACATCTGCCGCTTCCTGCTCATGGGCAAGTACGTACGCTGTAGGAGGGAGAAAGCCCACATCCACCTGATCAGAATTCATGGCTTCAACGATGGAATTGTAGTCTGTAGAGACACTTACCTCTACGGGGATACCCAGCTCTTCACCAAGAAGCTCCTCAAGTGGCTTGGCTTTCGCTTCAAGCGTATCCGCATCCTGGGAAGGAACGAACTGAACCCGAAGTTCTTCAAGCTCCTCCGAGGAATTTCCTCCAGAACCGGAGGCGCTTGTATTTCCTTCACTGCCTTCGCTTTCTTCTCCTCCGCCCGAAGATCCGCAGGCCGCCGTCACCATGACTGCTGAAGCCAGTGTAAATCCTGCCATCCACTGCTTTTTCATGAAAATTCCCCCCATGTTATGTATCTTTTTTGCTAGTTCAGAAAAAACCAATGGTTTTTCCAACACATCGTCCAGTATAAACGTCTTTTGGCAATTATTGGCTTCATTTACAAAAGCTTAAGACTATTTGAATAAACTATTTACATTTTCTGTTCGTGATAACAGTCATTATCAAAACAAAGATCAGGGACTTGTTGGCCTGCCCCTGATCTTTGTTTACTTCTGTTTTTTTATTTCCCATGACTAGTCTCGTAGTTATTCATATAAGCAAGCAAATCACCAGTCACCGTTTTTCCTTCTTTCGCCGAAGCGTAGTTGACAGCTGCCTGCCATTTTCCAGCTGCAGCTTGATTATTCGGAGCCTCCTGGACTTTTTCTGCCCGCTTCATCAATTGCTGAAGGGTTTTTTCATCAGTGATCCAATTTTTCGAGTCAGCCTCAGTCATTAAATCATCCAGGTCCTCCGTATCAAGAAGGGCTTCTACGGGATAAATCTTTTCTGCTTCATTACCGGCCGCATCCACTGCGGTTACCGTCAGTTCATGCTCTCCGGGAAGAGCTGTCAATGGAGGCAGTTCTTCGCCTCTCCAGTCCCCCAAGGCATATTCAACAGATACGGAAGACCCACTGTTGTCTGTGATTTCAGCTTTCGGGGCCCAGGCTTCGGTGACAGAAAACCGGCTGTCTGACAGCCCCGAAATTTCTGGTGCGACAGTGTCTTGCTCCTTCGCATGCTGAACGTCCGCTTCGGTTGTTGGCTTCACCTGATATGTGCCCTGGTAAATGGATGAAATGCCTGTTACGTCTACCGTATCCCCGTTTGAATAAGCTTCGTTAAAGTCGGAATAACTGTAGCCTGTCCGCCCGTCGACGCGAATAAGCGTTTCGGTATTATCATGCTCAAGGGTAAATTCAAACGAATTGCCGGCCTGTTCGATGTTTGAAATGGTGCCGTTCTGAAGCTTCACTCGTTCTCCCTGATTTTCTTCTCCAACCGATGTCACAGTTTGTGCTCCGGGCACCTCTTCTGTACCCCGTTTTTCAATCGCAACCGGATCTATCAGTTCCTTTTCCGTGTTATAGGTCGTTACGGGAGCCGTGATGGCGACACGGTCGCCTCGCTTCCACTCCCCGCTGCTTTGATAGACGTAAATGCCGGCACTTTCATCCTGAAGATAGAACCCATTGGAACCAAACAGCCCCGGGTCTGTCGTAATCGTTCCTTCGACGGTCATGGTTTCTCCATCCGCTGCATTTCGGGCATTCGAAATCGGAACGGACTCCGTTTCCTCTTCCGGATTTTCCTCTGAGGCACTGTTGAAATTGACTGATTCGGTGTATTCATTGTTTCCATTTTGCCGGATGCGCATATTGGCATTCGCTGCGGTATGCTCGGCAGTACGAATGGTTAACGTCGTCTTTGCCACCCCGTTTTCATCTGCGGTGATCGAGAATGCTTCACTGTAGCCATAATCTGATGGCCAGCTGCCGTCCTCATTTTGTACCTGGGCCACCTGTTGGCCCCCGTCTAAATAAATGCCCAGACTGAGACCGGATACCGTTTCTCCCGGCTCGACATTATCGATCTCTACATCCACGGTGAAGTTCTCTCCGATCGGGAGCGGCGACATATGACTAAACATATATGAAGGATCCTCTACGGGTGCTTCATCTGAACCGTAGGAACCAGGAGCAAACGTATCCGGATCATACCAGAGATAACCATCGGCCGGCTGGCTCCACGGTTCTGGCTCTGGCTGCGTGGACTGCTGCGGTTTTTCTTTTTCCAGTATCGGGGACGGCTCATCCAAGGATACATCTGTTTCGTTCAGAGACGTATAGCTTTCCTGTTCAGCCAGCCAGTCGACGGTCTGTACAAGCAACTCTGCATCGTCGGCTTCCGTGAACCCGTCGTACGTACGCTTTGAATCCCCCGTCTCTTCCCGTTTGTACTTCGGCGTTGCATCTTCGACCGGGGAAGAGTCTCCGATAAAGGCTGCTTTGCCCTGTTCTTTTTTAGACACTGCTACAAATGGTCCTTCCTCTATACCGCCTCCGTGATAGATGCCTTCGTCGACGGAAGGCCCCCACTTATCGGCTTCTGTCAGGTTATCAGGTAGATAGACAATGCCCTTTGCAAGCTCCGGGTCTGTAATAGCCACGGTAGAACCTGCATGCATGGCCACTTCATCGACCCCTTCGGTAATACCAAATGATTCCTCCGGAGATACTACCTGGTCAGCGGTAACGGTCCCGGGCGAATTATAGCGAAAACGGACCCCAAATTCGTCTGAAAGCCAGTCTGAACTTTCAACGCCCTGCATAGCTTCTGACGCTGCTTCGTCTTCACTCATTCCTTTTGTTGGTTCGTTAAAAGCTCCCCGACGGTACCCATTCATGATTTCGGACGAATCCCAACGATTTTTATTACGGTCGGCATTATAATGATCCGAAATAAAGAAAATACTGCCACCCTGCTCGGCGTATTGCTCGAGCGCTTGTTGCTCGGACGTCTTCAACGGAATATTTGCTTCTGGCATCACAAACACATCATACGCACTTAAATCGCCAAGTGAAATGGGATCCTCCTGCCGAAGTTCTCGGACTTCATAACCTTCGTCCTGCAGGGCTTCCCCGAAATCGGAAAACGCTCCATCGATGACCCAGTCAGCTGCCCCAGCTGTCTGGCCGTGCGAATTGTCAAAGAGTACTTTCTCTCCGTTGGGGTTATCTGGAAGAAGCTCCGGCGCAGGATCTGCAGGTCCTTCTGCTTCGGCGGACGTGGCTCCGCCTAAGATTAAACCCCCGGCAACGACCGTTAATGATACGGGATACACTAGTCGTTTATTCATATGTATGCCCCCCCTTCTTTAGCAACCATACTAAAGAAACTTAAAGGAGGAATTAATTTCCTGTAAAGCTAGATTAAAATTTTTTGGTTTTTAAACTAACGTTTTGATATTTGAGCGAGGGAGCTATATTCCATTTTGCTCCTGAAACATAAAGTAGATTATCGGAAGTTAAAGGCAAAAATAAACAAAAACCGAGCACTATAAAGCACTCGATTTTTGAAAAATCCTTTTTTTTCTTTAATAAAAACGATATGATAAATGTGTTCATTGATAATAGAGATGCCTTGTGTTGCTGCACACGGCGTCTCTATTTTGTTTTCCTGTCTAATTTACGCAATTCTCTGTCTAATTTACGTCCAGATTGTTTTACTTCACGTTCTGCACGGCGTACTTTACTTTTTAAACCTGAAGTACTAGGCTTTCTAGGCATAGTATTCCTCCTTTCAATATTTTTTCCATTTTACCATGACCTCTATCGTTTGTCTATATATAGTGTTATTAAAATTTTTAAACACTATATATTGTGCTTTGGTCTCTCCTTAAAAACATTACGAGAAGCCATCAATTTTATTATCCCTTAGGTGGGAAAGGGTCTTTTTTATACGTACTTCGAGCTCGTATTTGTCCATTTTCTCCGTGAATAAGCTTTTCGGACTGTTGATTTTTAGAAATAGAAGTTGCTCGTTTGTTAGCTGCTTGCTGCGTTGGATATACTCCTGTAGCTCTGCGGTTGTTTGCCCCTATTACCTGCCATTTTCCATCAGGACGGGGAGTGACATGTTGATTTTTACCCATGTTTTAGCCTCCTTGTACGTTTTAGATCAAAGGAACGAGTGTCAGTTTCACTTTCATGAACTTATGAGCATCCCCCCTAGTAGTAATAATGCATCTAAAAAAATTGAAACTTAGAGCAAGTGGTTAGAAATCGTCTTGCTCGTTATTATTTTGCCAGGACATTTCAGTTTATTTACTTTATAAATACCTAATTATTGTTTTGTTATTTTATGGGACTTATCTTTATAATCAAATATAACAAATAATTTTACATAAGACAAGTTTAGTTATCATATATACAAAATTTGTTTTTAAATTTATAATAAGGGTATAGAAAGATAAAGAGGTGATCGATGATGAATGCAACCATCATCAGTGTGAATATTCGAAGACTACGAGAGGCAAAGGAGCTTACTCAAGCACAAGTATCCGAACGTGCTGGCATTTCCCGAGTCGCTTATCGAAATATTGAAAATGGCGAAACCGTGCCAAGAGTGAATACCTTGCAAGCAATTGCCGAGGTATTTGAGGTGAAGCTGCAGGACCTGTTGACTCCGGTCAAAGAACTCACGCATGTGCGCTTTCGTGCAGCGAAAAAATTACGAAGTCGGGCACAGATTCTTAATGAAGTTTCCCGTTGGTTAGAAGACTTCAATTATCTCGAAGAGCAATTAGGGGATCGTCAAGTGTATCGTTTCGAGAGCCTGGCGCAACGGGTGAGTGATAAAGACCCGGGAATAGAACGCGCGAAACAGGCAGCCACCGAAGCTAGAAAGGAATTATATCTTTCTCTCAAAGAACCTATTCGGGATATTGCCGGTTTATTGGAAGCAAAGGGCGTTAAAGTCTATCCTATTCGTTTAAGTTCGAACAACTTTTTCGGCTTGTCTATCTCTAAAATAGACGGTGGTCCAGCTATTGTGGTTAACGTGTGGGAGCGTATTTCGGTGGAACGCTGGATCTTCAGTGCCGCACATGAATTGGCCCATTTGCTGCTCCACTTACATGCCTTCGATGTGAACGAAACCGATGAAGATGAGCAGCAGGAACAAGAAGCTAATACATTTGCAGCTTATTTCTTAATGCCCGAAGAAGCATTTCAACAGGAGTGGGACGAAACCTACGGGCTTTCTTTCGTGGATCGTGTATTGAAAGTCAAACGTATTTTCCAGGTAAGCTATAAAACCATTCTTTATCGATTGTCTGCCAAGCATGGAAATAAAGTGTGGCCGAAATTCAAAGGGGAATATAAAGCGCGTACAGGGAAAGTTTTACGAATTAGCGATGAACCCGTGGGATTAACCCCAACTAGTTTTCAGGAGTCGTTTTCCGAAGAACTGCGCTCGAAAGAACCAGATTCTTTATCTTCGATCGATTTTATGGAAGATCGATTATCACGCTTGGTGCGTTTAGCGATTGAGCAGGATATGATTACACTAAGCCGGGGAGCGGAAATGCTGCAGTTGGATTTAGAAGAGATGAGAGCTAGAGTGCGTTCTTGGGAGTATGAGGATGTGCTCTAAGGAAATGCGGTTTTTAATTCTGGATGCCAATATTATTATTGACTATGTCCAAAGTGATCGAACGCTTTTAAAACTCATTTCGGATCATATTGGGACGATTTATCTAGCAATGCCGGTCTTGGAAGAAATCAATGAGCTTGATGAAAATGAATGTGAGCGACTTGGCATTCAAATTGTAGAGCCGGAGATTGAAGCTGTACTCGAGGCCTCCGCGACCCGGGGGCCGTTATCATTTCAAGATCATTTGAGTTTAATATTGGCTAAAGAGTATCATTGGACATGTGTCACCAATGATAAGCCATTGCGGGTGGCCTGCAAGCAAGAACATGTGCCTATGCTATGGGGGATCGAACTCATTTGCATGCTTGTGGAGACCGAAGGGCTTGATGCAGACTCTGCTTCTGAAATCATCTTAGATATTCATTGGAATAATCCAAAATATATCACGAAATCCATTGTTCAAAGAGCTTTTATTCGTCTGGGATTGGAAACGGATTAGCTTTTATCTAAGCAATTTTATTAAACCTAATTATTAATGTAACCCTCCTGCATACCTAAAGAAAGGATGCTTTAATGCAGTATCAAAACCAAATCGGTGAATTGAAAACTCTACTAGCAGGAAAAACTATAAGAGATAATTTTACAAAATCGGCAAAGAGGATTTACAAACTAGCTTTATGCGGAATATTTGGGGAAATATTACACGGAATACGTTACCAACAAAGCTTTTATTATGGCCAAATTAGAACTATGTTACATGCTCCAGAATTATATCAAGGAAAAGATTTCACCAAATTAGAAGAGAATTTTAATAACCGATTAACAATATTTTATTTTTATAATTTTGAACATGAAGAACATATAAATAATGTTATCGCTTTTTTTAGAAATTATATTGATCAACTAGAAAAGAAACAAAAAAGATTATATAAAGTTGATGAAGTACAGAAAGTATACAATGTGAAACATTACTTTTATGACAAAGGAATTGACTTAAAAAACCATCACTTAATAGATATAACTTTTGAGCATGAAATGATCCATACTGTTCCTGAATTTTTTAATTATACGGACTTAATTCATCTTTGGAATGATTTCATTGAGAAAAGAAACAAATTTAAAGTTTTAGAAGAAAAGTTGAGTAACTCACAAGAACATTCAGAACAACAATTACAGAAAATTGCTGAAGAAGCACGTGTACTGCATAGAGAGATGACTACGTATTATAGATACTTAATAATAGCTGGTGTCACTTTCGTAGAATCTTTCCTGTATTATTATTTTTATAATATAAAGCATAATAGTACTATCAGTACGAAAACAAGCATAAGCAGAATTATGAACTTTAAAGGACATATTCAAGATACTCAAATTGTGGAAGATTTGATTTTTAAACTTCATGTCAATTTAGCCAACGATACAAATATACAAAAAGAGTATCGAAACTACAAAAATGCTGTAGAGATTAGAGATAGGTTAATCCATACTTCTGTTTTTATTAATCAAAGTAATCAAATTTCAGAACTTCACCCACTAATTAATCTACAAGAAGAAGAAGTAATAGATTACTTACAAAACTGTATCAATTTTGTGGAGTCGTTAGAGAAAAATCTACCTCAAGAAGAGCAGTTACTGTTTTGGTGGGAGTTATTTGAGACACCCGTTTTTACAAATGTCTCTAAGGTAAGCCCACTCCATATTTCAAGAAAATAAAGAGAAATGTTTAATTGAAACTATTTAGACTTAATACCAGTGAATTCAACACCAATTATCAAGTACCAAGTACTTGATAATTGGTGTTATTTTTCGTTTTTCCTATTATACAAATATATCATAGAAAATAATTTCACGTATCGTAATCATATAATAAATTGTTATTCATCAAGTGCGTTTAATATTCTCGTACCTTTTCACTAGTCGATAAAACGTGCTATTCGATAACTCTAATCGACGCATAGCATCTACAGCCTTAATATTTCCCGCTTTCCATTCTCGATAAGCTTCTTCAAACGCTTCGGTAATGGGCGTTTCCGGCCGACCAAACTTCACGCCCTGCCCCTGGGCCGCATCGATGCCTTCGCGCTGCCGAGTCCGAATACGCGTCCGTTCCTCTTCCGCCATCCAGGACAGGATCTGCAACACCAGGTCGACAATAAACGTCTTCATGGTGTCATCCTGCTCCTTTGTGTTTAATAACGGCATATCCAGCACCACAATATCACACTGAATCGTTTTGGTGATTTCATTCCATTCCTGGAGAATCTCTTCCTTGTTCCGGCCGAATCGGTCTAACGAATGAATGTACAGTACATCTCCTTTCCGCAAGATCCGTTTCAACAGCTGGTACTGATCCCGTTGAAAGTTTTTGCCACTGGCACGATCTATAAAAATATCCCGTTCGATAATGCCAGCTTCGCGCATGGAAGCTAATTGTCGGCTTTCATTTTGATCTTTGCTGCTGACGCGTATGTATCCGTAATTCCGATACTCCATAGTTATGTACTCCCTTTTTGGAAATGAATGAAGAAATGACGGCTAAAAACCACCCATAACCTACTTGTTCATTATGATACATATCAAAACCGATTTCTAGATGTTTTGACAGGAAAAAACCACGAATTTTATGAGGGGTTCTATATGTATCAAAAAGTGTACTTTTAGGGACGGCATGAAATAGAAAAAGACTTTTTGAATATAGGTTTAAACTAGAGCCGCATTGTAGAATTTGAAAATTCTCTTCAATAGAACCCAATATAAATATACAAGACAATATAACTCAACAGCAGACCAATAATGAAAAGAATAGTTTTAACGGGAGCAAATGAAAAGGCAGAGCTAGCATCTCCAACAGGAGTTTTTTTCCAGGAAAATACCATCATATCTCCGAAAATATAAACGATATTAAAAACAAAGGAACCGCCAATAATAAAATTCGCAAGCGAACTATTATCAAAAAAGGAATAAAAGAAAAAAGCGAAACAGAGAAAAAGGATGGTTTGCAAACTAAATCCGCCCATAATGAAAAGAAAAGATCTTCTTCCGTCTGGATCATAGATAAAATACGTCTGAATAAAGTTTCCTTCTTCATCATTTGGTTTGACCCATCTTCTATATTGATCGCGTAATCCAACATGAGGAGGGTATTGGAACAACTTTATTCGTATATTTTTTTTGGGTATTTCCACTAAGAAGCGCCCTACAATATAATGGCCTATTTCATGAAACCAAATATGAATAAGTAGTAAGATGTAACCTCCTAAAATCCAAATTAAAGTATCCATGTTATTCCTCCAATGATAAAACTGCTTATAAATTTAATAAGGTATACGCCATTATTTTTTCTGCTTTATGAAAAGAATACTTGATATCACTATCGACATATGTTTTCAACGATTCTTCGCTAATTAGCTCCTCGAGGTTTTCCATCGTGCCCCACTCCTTTTCGTCGGAACGGTTACATCCCTAACCATTGCCTAATCATCATGAAAAACACAAATCAACAATAGGTTTGCGAACAGCTCTCCCAGAAATCATAGTTGGTCATTCATGAGATCACCTCTCCTCTTTTTCGTTCTTTCGTTATGATACCATCCAATAAAAGGAAAAATAATATCCAGGAACACGAATGACTGTCCGATCTATTCCTGGAGAAATGCCTGCTTTCCTTAGGGTTTGAATCAACCGTTTTAGGTAAATGCAGTGACTGAAACGCCTTGCCTTTTACAATGATGTTTTTAATACAAAAAAAGTACGGTCCATGAAATTTTGAGAGAAACATCTTTATTATTTCAATGCCTGAGAGAGAATAATCATATCCCGGCACTGAATCCCATGCTCATAAATGGCGGTGTCATAATTTCTGATAAAGAAATCCGTGTCGATACTCGTGATTCGAAACCCACACTTCTGATAAAAGGCCAACTGACCAATGCTGGAGTTACCTGTCCCCACACGAACATTTTGATACCGATGCTCCATAGCTTTGGCCAGAATTTGATACATCATTCTTTTACCCACACCCTGATGGTGCTCGTTTTCACCCACGGCAATATTAACCACTTCTAACGTGTCGGATGTCTGCGGAACCGTGATAATGACTCCGATCACGCGCTGCTCCTCGTTTTCTGCGATATAGCATATCCCTTTTGATAACTGTTCTTCTACCACAGATTTCGAGGGTGCTGCCGATAACAAGAGATCCATCGGCGGTTGTTCTGCAGGCTCTAATACTCTTATGTTTATCAAAGAAGTACACTC
>NZ_JBQOJA010000027.1:0-40241 GCF_054971385.1 Marinococcus tarijensis
TCAAGTCCATATTTTGGTGAAGAGCCCAATATTTAAATCCATGACCAACATTTGTTTTCAAAACTGCAACATTAGAGCATCATCGTGTCTCCTTCCATCATTTCTCATTAATTTTCCATTCTGTTTCATTATAATATCCGGCTCCAAGTATTACTAGAATTGGTATCACTATTAACACAACTTTAATACAAACTTTGGAACAAATCATGATGGCAAAAAATTGAATCAGTCAAAAACCACCAAGTGATACGACGAGCAGCGGAGTTGCTTATCTTTTTTTCTAATATCTAGAAGATTCTATCCTGCTAATCCTTTTGCTCCTATTCCATTCGGTAAAGATGCGTTGGCAGCCGGCTTCTTCCAACAGCTGCTGGGAGTTGAAATCCTGTTGAAAGTTCGATACGCGCGCGTAGCCAATCCGTTGGGTCATGAGGTTTACTCCAAAGGGTCTAAAAGTCTGTCAGGTATCGTACATTTGATTACAGACGAACTTTTAGATGGGAAACATCCCATTTTGAGAAAAAAAACGGGGTGTTGGGTTCGTTGACCAAAAGTTAAGGGTTTTAGATTAATTTTTAGATAGCTAACTTATGGTTTGAAAGACCTTTTTCTTTTTTACTTAAAGAACCAATTTAGCGATAGAACTATTTGGATCAATTAGAGAGCAAAGCCTGTGCGATTTGGCTTTGCTCTTTTGGCTTGCTTCAACTAAGTCATTGGACTCTCTGGTTACAGTGTTCATTTCTTTTGTTTCTAGTTCCTAGTAGAATAGCAAAAGGGATTATTTTACATTCTTTTTGTTATCAAAGGTGAGATTTTTTATGAATGAATGGCAGACAGGAATATTATCAGGTGTATTGGCGACAACCAGTTTTATTCTGTTGGATTCCTTTTTTGCGTTGCCTTATCTGTATGAAATGGTGATTAGCTTTGTTTTTACGCTAACAGGCACATTGGTAGGAGGAAAATTGCTCAATGACAGGAGAAAACGTTCCAGGAGGGAAGCATGAGGATGTTAAGACTATTTTATAAATTATTTGGTACGATTTCGTTTGCTCTGATTCTTATGGACGTGCGCAAGATTATTCATATGCCGGGATGGTTATTTATATCGTTGTGTATTGTTCTGGCAATTTCTATTGGTATTTTCTTTTACCTTCAACGAAAACAATCAAGATATTCCACCGACAATAGAAATTAAAGAAGATTATTAAGAAGGAGGGAGAAGCAATGGAGGAGATGAAGGAGCAGTTGCGGCGGCTGCAGGCGGAGCAGGCGAGATTGCTGGAAGAGTTTGAGAGCGTGGTGAAAAAGTATGAATCCAGTGAGGTTCATCAAGACAATGAAATGCTTCGCCGGTACAACGCCGTTTACCAGGAAACCCTCCAGGAGCTGAGAGAAAAATACCGCGACATCGAAAAAGAAAACGAGAAACTCCGACATTCGCTGCGGGAGCAGATTCTTGATGAAAAAACCAATATTCTAAAGGTTTCCAAGGAAAAACTTTATACATACTTTGGAAAATCGACAGATGCCAGCCGTAATCAGCTGAAGGATTTTGAAGAAGAAACGAAAGCAAGCATTGAAAAGTTAAAAAAACGCCGAACGCAGTCGATTCATCTGGAAAACGAAGCGGTGGACCAGAAACTGGAGGCATTGTCCAAGGAGATCGAGGAAGCAGCTCAGAAAGAACGCGAACAGCTGAACCGTGAAGAGCAGGAACTGCTTCGTTCGTTTTCTTCGCAGTACGAGGAGCTGGCGGAGGAAGAAGTGTCCGAAGAGGTTGTTCAGAAACGGATGAGAGACAATCAACTGGAAATGAAAATCGGCTTGAGCTGGATTAACAAGTTAGGGATTCTGCTGATCCTTTTTGGGGTGGCCGCGGCGTTTCGGTACTCGTATTCGACGTGGTTCAATGAGGAACTCAAAGGTATCATGTTTTCTGTGTTTGGTCTTCTCCTGCTGGCTGGAGGAGAATGGCTTTACCGGAAAGGGAGACAGACGTTTGCCCTTGGATTGACCGGGGGCGGCATCGCTGTATTGTATGGTTCAATTTTTTTCAGTTATTTTTTGCTCAATATTATCGGTCTTGTGTCCGCTCTTCTGTTGTCGGTGCTTGTTACCACGGGGGCGGTCGTGCTCTCTCTTCATTATACATCCAAAACCGTCTGTACGTTCGGCCTCGCAGGCGGCTATCTCCCGTTTTATTCTTATTTACTGGCATTTGGCCTGGAAGATAGCGCGGTCTTTGCAGCGATGGCTTATTTTCTCATCTTGAATGGAGCCATTCTGTGGATTTCGTTTCGGAAACAGTGGAGCGTCGTTCACCATATCAGCTTCTGGCTCAACGTGCCGGCTTTTTTCATCCTGATTGTCCTTTCCCCCTCCAGCGGCATGAGCATAGCCTATACGGTGCTCACGTTCCTGCTGTATCTTGGACTTACGATCGGTTATCCGCTGACGTATCGAACAGCGGTGAAATGGGCGGATGTGGTGCTGCTTGCATTCAACACTGCGATCAGCTGCACCGTGATCTATGTGCTATTTGACGACTTGGGCTGGGTGGATTTCAGAGGCCTGCTTGCAGTGGTTTTCGGGCTCGTTTATTTTGGCCTTGGAAAATTTGTGGAGCAGCGGATGAAAGAGGAAAAACAGGCTTTGGTGTTATTTTACGGGACATCGTTGACCTTCGCTGTTCTGGTGGTGCCGTTTCAATTCGGTGTAGCCTGGGCCACGCTTGGATGGCTCGTGGAGAGCATTGCAATTATGCTGTACGCCAATCGGTATCGGTTGGTCCTGCTTGAAAGAGCTGGCTGGGCTGTATTTGGTTTGATGCTCGCAGCGTTTTTACGAGAAGGAATTCTGTATATGAACGGATGGATGCCGGAATTCTTCCATCTGAAATATACGGTCGTTACCGCGGGGCTGCTGCTTGTGATGTTTTATTATGTTGTTGACCAGACGAAAAAGAAAAAAACGAGACTCTTTCCGAGATTCACCGATTTTATCGCCGGCGTGAAGTATGCTACGCTCCTTCACGTTTGGATATATGCTGTCTATGAAAGCCTGTACTGGTTCAACTGGCATGTCCCTTTAGCCTTTGACCATTACTGGTTTTATCAAGGGCTGATGCTTTCGTTTTTATCTGTTGGATTGGGGTACGGCTTGAAGAAGATACCGCTGCTGTATGACCGGGTAGTGAAGTATTTCTGCCTGTTTTTATACGGTGCCGGCGGGTTGTTCGGGCTGGTGGTTACGCTGACGATGCCGGCTTTGGATGGACCGGAAAATACGATCACCGATTACACCGCGCTGATGGTCCTGCTCGGCTTCCACGCGCTGGTTATGGCAACCGGCCGTGACCTGCCGCTCGCCTATATCCGCGGCCAGTACAAAAATGCAGAGTGGTATCCAGCGCTGGCCGCCATTTACTTCCTCACGGTCCAGGCCGCATTTCTTCACGTGCAGCTTCAGCTCGGAGACGTCAGCTTTGTTATCAGCGTGATCTATCTTGTGACCGCCGTCGGCTATATTTTGTATGGATTTAAACGAAACTTCGTCTATGTCCGCCGGCTCGGCCTCGCCTTATCCTTGTTTGCCACGGGGAAGCTGTTTCTCTTCGATCTTGCCTTCCTGGCTGAAAGCAGCGCTATCGCTGCTTATTTCTGCTTTGGCTTTGTGCTGCTCGGGATCTCGTATCTTTATCAGCGAGTGTCGAACCGTCAGAAATGAAAAAGGAAAAGGTTTTCACAGCATGAGTGCTTAAGAGAAAAATTATGAAATCTAAATAAAAACCAAAAAGAGAGAAGCCTTTGCGTTAAAAAGGGCCTCTCTCTTTTTTATCTTAGTAAAGTGGGCTGCGTCAGGACGAAGCAGGGATGGATTCGCCCACGATATCCTGAAAAACTCGAAATGAGCGGTGCTGTTCGCTTGCCGGGGAATAGATGAAGGAAATATCCACCCGCGCGTGGGCGGCTGGTACCGGCGTGCATGCGATGTAATCATCCTGAAATGAATGAACGTATCGTTCCGACAGGAGGGCGACCCCCATGCCTGCCCGGACGTGCCCCAATAGTGATTCGAGGTTCGAAAAGGTGAGCACCTGTTTCGGAATGATCCCTTCCAGATGAATCATCTGCAGAAGGCGTTCCCGGAACATGCATCCGGGTTCCAGCACAAGAAGAGTCCGCTGATGCACATCATCGAGACTTCCGAGCGGAAGCACCAGCGGATTGGAAACGAGAGTGAGGGTCTCCGTGGAAAAAACATGCTGATGGAGAGCAGGATGGCGCACAGGGCCGGTGACAAAGGCCCCCTGGCATTCATGCTGCAATACCTGCTGGACCAATTCTTCCGTAATGCCGTAGTGGAGCGAAACATCAATCGTTGGAAGAGCCTGATGGAGTGATGACATTAATGCCGGCAGGTGAGTGGCCGCCATGGAGTTGATAGAGCCGAGCACCAGGGGTTCATAGGGCAGTGATGTTTGAGACACCGTATCCACCAGGTGCTCCCACGAGGCAAGCATGTCTTCCACACAGGCAAGCACATAGGTGCCCTGGGGAGTGAGCGTGAGGCCTCTGGAGTGCCGGTGGAAAAGAGCAACGCCGAGCTCATGCTCCAGCCGCTGCAGATGGCCGGTCACATTCGACTGCACATAGTTCCATTTGTGTGCGACCCGGGAAATGTTCTGCTCATGCGCGAGGGCACGAAACAGCTGTAAGGTCTGGATATTCATGGATTACCTCCAGGTATCTGTTTTTATGATAGCTTCCATATTATTTTATCATTATTCATGATTGTCTGGGTGATGTATGGTAGAACCTATCACAGTAAGAGGGAGCGAAGCACCATGCATAACGAGGAACGAATGTGCTGGATACTTGCAGGTGTCCTGGGAGCTGTCATTGGCATCTGCTGGCCGTGGCTTTGGCAGGTGACGCAGAAATTTCCGGGCTGGACAGCGGTTGGAATGACGGCAGGCGGGGGAGGAATCATCATGCCGATCTGTTCTTTTATTCTGGCGGCTTTGGCAATTGGCCGTCGGCCTGTGGCTGCAACCTGGGCCGTGGGAGTCGCGGGTCTTGGCACAATATATTTAACCGTGTTATGGATCCTGCCGGGCGCGTTGAGCTGGACGGGATACGTATTATATCGGAAGCATCATGCGTTAAAAAGTGAAAAACGTTGGAAGGAGGAACCATTCGATCAATAGGCTTTAGAAATAAAGGGGGGAGGGCATGACCTGGCTGTTAGTGACATTATGCTTTATCGGAGGAGCAGCGCTTGCGCTCCAGGCCGGCGTAAACGGAGAAATCGGGAGCAGAATAGGCAGTGTGGAGACGGCCTTTATTGCTTATTTTGTCGGAACCGTATGCTTATTTGTGAGCACACTGGCACAAGGAAGTTTCTCTTTTTCATTTCCCGCTTTTTCATTCTGGAAATGGACAGTGGGGGCGCTGGGCGCTTTTTATATAGTCTGTATCATCCTGGCTGTTCCGAGGATCGGAGCATCGGCGGCAATCACCGCCGGTATAGCCGGACAACTGCTGCTTGGAATGCTGCTGGATCATTTTGGTGCCTTTGGAACGCCGGAAATCCCGATGGATGCCTCGCGCCTGGCCGCGCTCGGATTGATTGGAGTGGCGCTGTACCTGTTTTATCATTGAAGAATAATTTATTCTGGTCTGAGTGCTTCAGCGAATGGAACACAAAAAAAAGGCCCCGGACCGTTGAATGTCCGGGGTCATCATAAGCTTATGCGTTAGATAGCATAAAGGGGCGTATATACTGGATAAATATATACATAATGGACATTCCTTCCATCCTGTGAAATCAAACATGATTTTGCAATAAATTATGAAGCTTTTTATTGATCGTCCGGCGGTACAAACATGCGCAGCTCATGCGGCAGAACGGCGGCGCTGAAGGGGAGGGGGCGTCCTTCGTCTCCGTCAATGTTGACGATGTGCTTCTCGTTGGTGCCTGCCTGCAGCGTAGTGGTGGTGAAGTATTCAATATCCTGGTGATGGGAAAGGTTTCCCTGCAAAAGCTCCGGGATCATTTGGGCGATATTGGTTATCCCGAGCTGTTTGACAACAAACACGTGGAAACACCCATCGTGGATTTCTGCCTGGGGAGCCAGAGACTCAATGCCTCCCACGGAGTTGGTTAAAGCGACGAGGGCAAGGTAAACATCCCCCTCCCATACGCCTGCATCGTGAGTGAGCGTCAGGGAAAACGGTGTATGATGCCGGAACGCCCGGGTGCCTTCCATTACATAGGCAAACGGCCCCCAAGTGGATTTTTGCTCCGGGCTTACATTATACACGGCTTCGGCGATGGCCCCAATAGCCAGAACGTTCATAAAATACGTCTGGTCAATGCGTCCAATGTCGACAGGAACGATATGCTGGTGCTGCAACACTTGTATGGCCCGAGCGGGATCTAAAGGCAGCCGGAGAGCACGGGCAAAGTCGTTCACCGTCCCGAGCGGAAGAAAACCAAAGGCCGGCTGGTAGGGCTGACCGGCGAGGCCGTTGATGCATTCATTAACGGTGCCGTCACCGCCTAACGTCACAAGAGCATCAAATTCCTGCTCACATGCCTGCCGGGCCAGCTCTATAGCATCCCCAGCCTGTCTCGTGTAGCGGATTGTAACGCTGGAATACAATTCCTGTAATACTTTGATGGCAGAAGCCTCGTAGGACATCGCTTCTTCTTTACCGGAAGACGGGTTGATGATGAGCATGGCGTTTGACATTAAAAGCTCCTTTTTTATGAAAATAGGGAAGCGGCTCCTGGGGAACGCTCATAGACATACTTCTTTTTTGGATTACGTTGAAATAACTTTTACGTTGCAGTCAACTTTTTTTCGGACGCTTTTGGCTGTATTGCCGAGTAGCGCCCGGTCGATTTTGGAAGCACCCGATTCTCCGAGAACCACTAGATCTATTTCATATCTGGCACAAAGTTTTCCGATGTCCCGTTTGGGTAGACCTGGCTCCATCACAGTCTCAACGCGAGGAACGCCCTGTTCGACAGCCCATTCCTTGGAGCGCTGAAGCTGGGAGGAGGCCTGATCCTGGAGCCGGCGGAATCCATTCGGATCCATGCGCTCAAAGGAGGAGTATCCTTTGGTGTCCATCATAAAGGCAATAAGTAACGTCGCCTGGTGCTCCTGTGCCAATTGTACGGCCTGGACAAACGGGTCATGCGAGGTAGCTTCGAGAGTTTCGATGCCGACTAATATACGGTTCAGTTGTTGCATAGCTGGTCTTCCTTTCTATTAAAAACGTTAATATATACTATTTTTCAAAAGAGAAAAATAACAAAAATAGGAATGAAAATGGTTTCATAAAAATATAAAAAGCCAGAAAAAGAGTATGTACTCTTTTTCTGGCTGATGGTTTAGCTTTAATATCTATCCATTGCTGCCGCATATAAAGAGATGACTGCAGCCTTCGTGGAAGAACCATAATCATTCTTAACAAATATACCCATTAAGGGAAGCGGCAAAACATAGTAGTTTTCCCTTTTTTTAATTATTTTCTTTATGCCTGCTTTAAGTGAGGGCTTTCTAATAGTGATTTTTCGTACTTAAGATGATATACTAAAACAAAACATATGTTCTTTTTTTTGAAAATTACGATGGTGAAAAAAGAAGGGGGCCGACCGATGACACAAAAGCTTTATGATTCCAGATGCAACCAGCCCCTGGTTGCTATGTTTATGCAGTATGTCGATGATAATATTCAGTGCCAGCTCACGGTGCGCCGTTTGGCAGAAGCGCTGGAAACCAGGCCTTACATATTATCACAGGCAGTAAATACCTCGCTTGGCCAAACCATTCCCGGCTACATTCACAAGCGGCGTATGGAGGTTGCTGCCCGTCTGCTGATCGAAACTGATTATGCCATTCGTACAATTGCCAAACGGCTTCGTTTTAATGGCCAGGATTACTTTACGGCCCAATTTCGTATTCACCAGGGCCTGTCTCCCAGTGCATACCGGGAAGCCTACCAGTTCTAAAAGCTTTAGGTACAGAGAAAGTTAAAAAGGTAAAAAGAGTTTCGCTCATAGGCGAACGGGAATGAATTTATCGTAATCCTATTCTTATGGCTTCCGGAATATGGGAATACCGAGCGCCTGAAAAGCCATTCAGAAATCTTCGGCTTTTTTGTAATAGATAAATAAAAAAGCGTTTATGCTGTAAGGAAATGAATACGAACCGGATATTGGAAATCATTTAAATGTTGAAACGATTACCATAAAAATAGACAAGGAGTAATAATATGTCGAACGAACGTCCGTTTACCATGGTCACCGGGGCCTCCTCAGGTTTGGGGCTGGAGCTTGCCAAATTATTCGCCCAGGATGGGTGCGATATTGCAATGTCGGGCTCGAGCGAACGTATTTTTGAAGCGGCGGAGACTATCAAGAGCTACGGGGTGAAGACATATCCCCACCAGGCAGATGCATCGACGTACGAGGGTGTGGAATCCTTTTGGAAATTTGTGAAAAGTAAGAACAGAGAGCTGGATACAGCTGTTTTAAATGTCGGTGTCAGCCTTGGCGGTTCCTTTTTAGAAAACGATTTGCAGGAAGAGCTGAAGCTGATAGACATTAATATTTCGGGAACGGTGCATATGGCAAAACGCGTCGTACAGGATATGGTTCCGAATAAAAAGGGAGATATCCTTATCGTTTCATCTTTTTCTGCGACATTGCCGACCCCGTACGAAACGGTATATGGGCCGTCGAAGGCATTTGGATTTATGTTTGCGGAATCCTTACGGGAGGAGTTAAGAGACACGGGCGTCAATGTAACAGCTATGCTCCCTGGTGCCACTAATACGGATTTTCACCATAATGCCGGCATGGATTCTACCTACTTTGGTGATGAGAGAAACAAAAATGACAAGGAATTAGTAGCCCAGCAGGGTTATGACGCGCTAAAAAACAAACTGGATCACGTGGTTTGTGGCGATGAAGCTACGAAGAAGGCGGCAGAAGAGAATAGAACCACGCCTGAAGAGGTTAAAGCAGCGGAGCATGCAAAAAAAGCAAAGCCTCGGTAAGTAATAAAGCCTGAACGATTACTTAAACCGGTCCCGGGAAAACTCCGGAACCGGTTTTTTATTAATTATGCTAAAATGAACGGAAATATTTGAGATTAAAAAGTTGTAACGGTAAAGGAGGAAAATGCAATTATGGAGGTAGTATATCTTGCCGGCGGCTGTTTATGGGGCGTGCAGGCGTTTATCAAAACGCTGCCCGGCGTGGAATGTACAGAGGCGGGGAGAGCAAATGGAAGCAGTTATACGCTGGACGGTGACTATGACGGCTACGCCGAATGCGTGAAAACGGGATTTGACCCTGCAGTAATATCAATCCGAGAGCTGATGGAATATTTATTTGAAATCATCGATCCGTACAGCTTGAATCAGCAGGGGGAGGACACAGGGGAGAAATACAGAACCGGCGTGTATAGCGAAAAGCCGGAGCATCTAACAGAAGCGGCGGCTTTTCTTAAGGAGAGAGCAGATTACGACCGTATCATGGTGGAGGTGCAGCCTCTGAAAAACTACATAAAAAGCGCAGAGGAGCACCAGGACCGACTGGATAAGCATCCCGGCGATTATTGTCACATTCCGGAAGGATTACTACGTAAATATAGTGGGTGAAGCTCTTTCTTTGATGCCGCCCGGGCTGGCGGAAAAGCTATAAAGCTGCGTAAAAGCCCGCCAGGAAAAAGACTGCGACGACAGCAGCTATCACGGTAAAGCATAAGTACGTGAAAGCGATCGTCAAGGCTTTCGGCCTGCTCGTATTTGCCGCCACCTGGATCGTGCCGACCGCAACGACAAATACCCATATAAAAGAAAGCCATTCGAGCACTCTGTAGATAACCGTAATTAAGGCGGGAGTACTTCCCTGGGCAAAAAATAAAACCAATCCAATTAGTGCAACCGGCAGCAAAAAGAGGGAAGGGATAATAGTTAAAATATTGACCCAAAAAGCTTTTTGATAGGAGAGGGGACGATTATGAATACTGCCCGCTCCTTTCAAAATCACGGGTAATATAAAGACAGCACTTCCGCCAAAGAGGGCCGCCGCCACTAAAAGCCAGAGATTGCTGGAAAGAATCGGAGATTGATTAGTACCAATGGAAATATAATTCGTAATAAACGTATGTAAAAGACTGAGCCCAAGAATAATGGCTGCCACTGCTGGAAGCGGGTACTGGGTAGTTAAAAAAGCAAATTGCTTCCGGGGCTGAAAAGGAAGCTGTAGTATGGATGTAAACATAGAAGCCCTCCTAATCTTATGCAAAATAATATAAAACATATAAGGCAGACCTCGATCAGCCCGGCGCATGAAAATACCATAGGTGCTGAACATGTCTGCCTTATCACGAATTCACAGTCGACGTTTTTATGCTGCTGATAATCGTTTAGTAAAGAGGGGAACGAGCAGCAGCGTAATAACGAAGACCACTCCAATAAATGAGCCCCAGTACATCACCGCATGGTCAAAAGGGATATTTAACGCCCTTATGGAAAAACGATGAACAATTCCTGCTGTAATAAAAATCAAACAATTAGCCAATGCCAGCATTAAATAGCGCATAGATCGGACTCCTCCACTTTTATGTAAATTAATTACATTTAAAACGATAATATACATATGTTAAAGTCGCAAGCCTTTATGAATAGGCATTGAAAATTTATTCAAGCAGAATTATTTTATTTGATGATTTGGGTGGGTTTCACGACCGGATAAATTTGTTAAAATAAATTTTAGAAAGGGTATTAAACTTTTATTCTTTCGTGCGCGAATAATGTACAAAGAAAGAAGGACGTCTATGCTGGCTGCAAAGGAGAAAGCAGAGAAAAAAACAGTGTTAAAACCAGCAACCCCCGGGGCAAAAGCAGCTCTGATCTATGGCCTGCTGTTTGTGGCTCTCATGCTGGCAGCGGAAAAAACGATTACGGCAGATAATCTCGGTCTGCCTGCTGTTGCTTTATTTTTAGCTGTAAACAGCTGCGATTATATCGAACGTAAAAGCCGTAAGCATTTCCAGCAGGTCATTATCGCAGGAGCCTTTCTTTTAGCCGTGGCTTGCGCCCTGGCCATGACGCTTTGGATTGTTTAGCGGCAAATGATAAATAGTCGCGGTGGTATGGAAATGACCTTCGAGCGCCGTTTTTTTTAAGGATTATTGTTCACGCCAAATAACAGGCCTATAACAAGAGGCATCAGTACAGTACATAAAATAATTGTAGAAGGAACGAAAATTCCTATATATTTCTTTTTTCCAGACTCTTTGTTAACGACGGCCGCAATACTGCTTACTGCGCCTAAAAGGATAAAAACAACGGCTGAAATTACTAATACGTTGACTACAAATAGAGTGAAGCCCTGTGGTATACCTGGGGCGATAACATAGGTAAGGCCAAGAGAAGCAGCACCGAGGACACTGGTTACCACAGACCAATAACTGTAGGATTTATGAAATATCATTTTTTTCCTTCCTTCTGTTTGAGGTGATGGTCAACCCAGATATAAATACCGGCGCCTGCTGAAGCGGACATCGCTGAAGACACAGGCACATCGATAAAATAAGAGCCAGTTAGTATTAGAAAGCCTAATACAATAGAGGTAAGTGCGTGAATAATAATCCAAACCATCAGAAGATATTTTAACCCTTTGAGCATTTTCATCGTGACTGCTCCTTATACTCAATTTTCATGAATTCTTGTTGCTGAACACGGCATAAGCGGTTGCCATCGCAAGAAAGGAGACCACCGCATTGCTGGATATCTGGAGTAACGCCGGCAGGTCGGGAAGCAGAACGTCCAATAAAAACAAAACAATAATTGTTAGAGAACCTGCTAATATCCCTGTTTTCCAGGCGGTGTTCATATCTATTTCCTCCTTATTGGCAAACATTCAGATCTTATCAGACCATATAGCGCTGGATCATCTGCACGTCGTATATTAAAGCGAATATCAAAAGTACAAAACATCCAATGCCAATGTAAAAGTTTTGATGATCTTTTTTGGCATGAAACCGGTACAGCAGATACAGCCACACGAAAAATGGGGTCAGAGGGGTGGACACCATGCCAATGGTAATAAAAAATTGATTGATACTGCTGAAAAGGCCAAGAGTGAACAGGGATACCAATCCCAGGCCGTACACCAAAAACATGCCGGCCAGCAGCATGGCAAGATTCCATTTTTTCATTGAATAACCTCCAATATTTTCGACCCTGAAGCGAACAGCAGGCTTATCCCAAGGGCTGTGCATACCCATAAGGCCAGACGCAGATCCCAGCGCCCGAGATGAAGATGGCCTGCATAGCTGACCGTCCATATGGCGCTGAAGGAAAGGAAGAAAAGAAACGTCGAAGGACGAAGGTCAGCTGTAAAGCCCGTTCCAAATAAACCAAACCCAATTAACCCGCATACGAAAAAGAGCAGAAAAAAATACAGTATATGAACCACAGTACGCATAATTTCACCCTGAATTCTATGTTAGTAATTATTTCCATTTTTGAACATAGGAATCGAAAATACAAGGTTTTTAAGGATTAAAGTTATTGTTGTTTTTTGACTGAAGGTATATTAAGGTGAAACTATGTTGTTATACAAGGTAGATGGGAAATACTTAGTTTAACCTATTCTGTCGGCAATTTGCACGGCGGGTTTTTAATTAAATAACTAGCATGTATTGCAAGGCAGGTGACCAGATGAATGAGCGAAGCCAGCTGTTAAAGGGCATTCTCGAGGGGTGTATTTTAGCTGTTATTTCCCGGGAGACCGTCTATGGCTATGAGCTGGCGGTCAAGCTGCAGCAGCAGGGGATCGACGTCAAAGAAGGATCCATTTATCCGCTGCTTTTGCGGCTGCAGAAGGAAAAGCTGATTCACGGGGAAATGAAGGCTTCCGGCAGTGGACCGAACCGGAAATACTATACGCTGACCCCGGCGGGAGAAGCTTCGCTGGAGGCGTTCCGGGAGAACTGGAAGGCCCTGAAGCAGCCCGTGGATCAATTACTCGACAAGGAGGAGTCGTAGGTGAGCACGTTGGTGGAGGAAAACAACGAAAAGCGAAACCAATTAAATAAAGAAAATAAGAAAATATACGAAGATATGATGGTGTATATCCGCCTTTCATTTAATAAAAGTGACCAGGAGACCGAAGAGGTGCTGATGGAGCTGCTGGATCAACTTCTCATTTTGCAGGCAGAGGGGAAAGACAGTTCGGAGCTGTTTGGATCCGACCCCAGGCAGTATGCGAAGGATATTGTCGGCGAGCTTCCTCATACAGTGCCCAAAGAAATGATGACGTTGCTTGTAATGGGCATTTGTTATTTTTTAGGTGTATATATGCTGACTACTGGATTGATACAAACGATTCTTTCATATGGTTTTCAGCAGTTGGAGCCGACGAAATCGTACAGCCTAGGCACGACTGTGATAATTATTATCGTCTCGAGCATTATATTATCGGTCGTGGGCTACAGTGTATTTCGTTATATCAAGTGGTCTTGTTTCCGGGATATTTCGAAAATAAAGGAATTCCTGGTATCAGGTTTTCTATTCGCAGTCGTGCCGGGAACAATATTTTTTGCAATGTATTTCTGGCTGCCTCCGCTGGGACCGACGTTAACCGTTCCAGTATATTGGCTGGGGATAGCTGGAGCGGTGTTTCTACTGGTGGCTGAAATATTGCGGAGGAAAGATTAAGAAAGAAGGGTCATCCTTGAAGAAAGAGGAGACCCTTCTTTTCTTATGATAAAAACCAAATTTCAGGGAAATAATTTTAAAAATGTAATATACATGTTACGTCTTATCGGTAGGAGGCCGCATTATGGAGAATCAGGTCAAAACTGTACGCAGGCAGGCTTGATGGACGCAGCCGCTGGCTGATGCTACAGGGATAACTCACCAAACGGTTATCCTCATCGAGAAAGGAACATACAACCCGTCTTTAAATTTATGTATGGAAATATGTTATGCCCTGGATCGAACCCTTGATAATTTATTTTGGATCGAAAAGGAGCGACGTACTGATGAAAAAAATTAAAGAGGAACGGCTTCAGTGGAAAAACCTTCAGCACATTCGTATTGCCTTTATAGTTCAAACCCTAGGTATCCTGAGCATTTTGGGATATGAACTGGTTACATCCGGTATAGATCAAATGATGGAAAACCCTTTATGGCTTGTATTTACCATAACAGCTGCGGTAATGGCTTATTTGCATTTGGGAATCAGCGTGGATCATGAGCGAACCAAAGCTTCACCAAAAACGCGGTGTAACGGAGCGTGGGGCGTTTTGATCTTTTTCTCCATTCTAATAGCTGTATTTACGTTTCTCCAAAATGGTTCTACCACCATTAGTGGGGTGACTATTGGAGTCGTAATCTTTGTAGGCGGGGTCGTGCCTTTTTGGTATGTTTATTCACTAAGGAAGCGGCAGCAGGAGGACTAAAACTTTAGCGAAAAAGAACATGAAGAACTTGAAAGGTGAGGGAAGCGGTGATGAGAGAATTTCTTTCGTTTAAGGCAGTAGAAAATAAAATCTCACGAAAACAACGGACGAAATATCTGCGTAAAACAATAAAAAGAATTCCAAAAATTAAAAAGTTGAATGCCTTCATCAAAGCTATTCAGGCTGTTTCGAGTTTTTTCATACTCGTGATATTGTTATTGGCCCTTTATTATGATCCTTTTGATTTTGGATGGATTGGATTAGTTATTGTATTGTTGGTGAATATTGCAATCTGTAAAATTGGTTCAAACTTTGCGATAAAAAAAGTGATCGCAATGTATTATGGATATCAAAGCCTTTCGCTTTTATATGATAAAATCGTTATCAAAGAAATTCAGCGTTGGGTAAAGAACAACGATATTTCTTCAGAGAGATTATTGAATGTTTATCTTCCCCAGGTTCAAAAATTTTTGGAAGAACGTAAAAAAACTTCATTAATTGAACGGCTTAAATCCCAGTGGGGAAAAATATTTTTACTGCCAAGTACATTGTTTATAGTTTTTTCATTCATATTCCAGTTGCCTGGCGCAGAAGACGCGTCAAGTAACGAATTATTATACGTTGGTTTTTTAATTTTAGTGAGTGGTGTGATGATTCTAGTGTTTAGTGGTTTTGTGACTTTTGGAATACTTAGTTTTTCCACTGCAGACTTTGACCGACGCTTTTACGCCCGTCTCGAGTTGGCCTTAACAATAGCTGTGTATCGTTAGTTGTGTAAAAGTGAATGTATTGAAACCACGATTTTAACCAACTCTGATGCCATAAAAAAAGCCATTCTCTCCTTTAAAAGAGAAAGACTTCGAAATAAGAACATGTTGAAAATAAAGTATTAAGCATATTGGAAGTACAGCCGGCGTTTATTTATACAACGCCGGCTGTTTTCGTGTGTCTAAGCCAAGACTTTGTGTTAGATTGCTACGTCTCTTTGAGTGAAGCTTACTAATGCAATCGTTATAAACAATAACGTGTAGCAGCTTAAGACCATAATTGAAAACCACGGGCCGACCTCAACGAGCTGGCGGACGTTATCGCTGATGAAAACCGTAAGATCATTGTTGGCAAACAGGCTGTAGGACGCCAGTGTTTCGTTGAGCTGCGCCAGCAAAGCAGTGGCGGTTGTTCCGAAAAACATGCTGAAAACGCTGAGGCCGATAGCCATGGCATTGCTGCGAAACAAGGAGGCTATCATCACGGCAAAAAGCGTCATGACAGCTGTCTGGATGAAGCCAAGGCCAAACGTGCTGAGCATGTGAACCGCTGCGTTTCTCTCCAGCAGGTCTTCGCTGCTGTAAAGATAAGGTGCATCGAGCGGCGAGAATCCAAACACCAGGCCGCCTGTAAGGTATACGGAAGCGAGAGTGAACATAGTGAGAAGCGCCGCAAATGTCATTCCGGAAAGGTATTTGCCAACGAGCAGTTTCCATCTTGGAATCGGCCGGATAAATAAGAGCTTCACCGAACCCGTCTGAAATTCGCTGGCGACCAGCGTCGATGTAACGATAATGGAAAACAGGGTAATAAACGAGATCATTAACGTCATTTCGTCTACATAGCTCCACTGCCCGTATGCAGCAAGTGGAGGAATGTTCTCCTGCAGCCGGTATTCATATTCAGCAGCGAGCTCCGGCGTTAAAGAGGCTCCGGTCTGCAGCCCGCCTTCCTCGTACTGCGTTAGTGCCTGTTCGTAATCAGTCCGCCACTGCGACTCTTCCTCGACTCCGTTCCATTTGCTGAGCAGGGCCGCGCCGATAATCATCAGCACCACCAGCCCTCCAATGATCCAAGTGCTTATTTTGTGCAGCCATTTTATGTTTTCGTTTTTCCAGATAGCCCACATCATGCTCACACCCCTCCATTGGTTACTTTCAAGAATTGGTCCTCGAGTGAATGATGATGCACGGAGACTTCGTATATACGGATGCCATGCTCGACCAGTGTGGATATACACTGAGGAACATCGTCGGACGAAAGAGATACCCGGAGAGAGGAAGCGTCTATCACAGCCGCCTGCTCTTGGGTAAATGGTTTTAGCACCGTAGAAGCCTCACGGGGCTGATCGGTAACAATGGTGACCACCTGTTTTTGATGGTCTCCCTGTACGAAGGACTGCACCGGCTGGACATCCACCAGGTGTCCCTGGTGAATAATCCCGATACGGTCGCACATCTGCTCCATATCCGACAGCTGGTGGCTGGAGATGAATACCGCCATTTGCTCCTGTTCAGCGAGCTGCCGCAAATATTGCCTGAGTTCCCGGATCCCTGCCGGGTCCAGGCCGTTTGTCGGTTCATCCAATATTAACAGCTTTGGCTGGTGGAGCAGGGCCTGCGCAAGCCCCAGGCGTTGTTTCATACCGAGGGAATAGGTCTTCAATTTCCGTTTCAGGGCGTAGGCAATCCCTGTCCGTTCAGCAGCATCCCAGATATTGTTGGCTGAAGCGTTGCCGGCAAGCCGGGCGTAGTGCTTCAGGTTTTGCTCGCCCGTTAAATAATCATACATTTCCGGGCTTTCAATAATTCCTCCGACGTGAGAAATAGCGGTTAAAAAATTGGACCGCACATTCTCGCCAGCGATATAAATATCGCCCCTGGTAGCTTTAATCAAGCCAAGAATCATGCGGATGGTGGTCGTTTTGCCCGCACCGTTCGGACCAATAAAGCCAAAAACCTCTCCGGCGTGTACCTGTAAATCAAGAGGATGGACGACGGTTGTTTTTTGAATGGACTTGGTGAGTCTTCCCAGCTGCAGTACGGGGTGCTGGTTCATGATTGAACATTCCTTTCCCTGGCATAAATGTGCTCCATCCATCCGGCTGTATCAACGCCGAACTGCTCGCGGATCGCTTCGCTGTCTTCGAGGTCCAGCACGTGCTGCTGCCGGAGAACGAGCACCCGGTCGAGCAGTGGATCCATTTCACTCACTTCGTGCGTACTGATCAGGACGCCCTGGGCTTCGACATCAACAAACGAAACGAGGCTTTGGATGATGGAGCGCCGTACGATGGGGTCAAGTCCTGAAAGCGGCTCGTCGAGGAGGAGCAGCTCGGCTTCCCGGGCCAGCGTAATCACAATTTTTACCCGGCCGCGGTTACCCTTGGAGAGCGTTTTGATGTTTTGTGCAGGGTCAAGATTCATAAACGACAGCATGTCATAAGCGCGCTGTTTGTTGAAATCAGGAAACTGGGAAGCCTGATAAGCAATTAATTCGTCGATCCGGAAAAATGCGTACATGTGGTCGATTTCCGATAAATAGGCGATCCGGGAGCTGTCTTTCCGTGAGACCGGCTGTCCGTTATAAGAAACCGACCCCTTGTCCGGACGCAGCAGCCCGCCGGCAAGCTTGAGGAGGGTGGATTTACCGCTTCCGTTTTCGCCGACCACGCCTGTTACTCCCGTGGAAGGAATTTCGATCGTCACGTTTTCGAGAGCAGTGCGGCTTAAAAATTTCTTCGTTACCCCGTCAAAGGTTATCATGGTCCTCATCCTTTCGATAGGAATCAATGCCCTGGCGAATTTCTTCCGTGCTCATGCCGAGGCTTTCCATTTCGTTCATGAACTCCTGAATCCGCTGGCGCATCAGATGCTGTTTTAACTGCTGAATGGTTGCTTCGCTTTCTGTTACAAAGGTTCCCTGTCCCCGTTTCATTTCCAACACTCCTGTTCTTTCTAATTCACTGTATGTCCGGGATACGGTATTTGGGTTTACGCCAAAATCGACAGCCAGCGCACGGACGGAGGGAAGCTTCGTCCCCGGCGGCCATTCGCCCCGAATGATATTGCCATGGATCGTATCAATAATTTGCTGGTAAATGGGCCTGGAGTTATCAAATGTGTAAGCCATGAGCCTATACCTCCGCTTTCTTATCAATCAGCTGAGCGGACAGGGCAAAGAGGAGAATGCCAACTACAGCATGGAAAAGAATAACTCCGGTATAAAGATTGAGGTTAAAAAATTCCACATTCACCAGTCCGGTGAGTGAAAACTGGCCCCAGCTGGTGATAGCCTGATACACATCACCAAGTCCCAAATTGGCAAAAACGCTTAAAAGAAACACGGCAGCTACCGCCAGCATGATTTGAAGCCCTTTACCTATGGTGTGCCGAAACGCAAAGTCAAACGAGTAAATAAATAACAGGTAAACACTGAAGTAAAGAGAGACGAGAAGCACAAAAACCGAACAAAGCAGGCATAAAGCGAGCACCTGCAGCCATGTCACCCCCTCCTCTAGCAGACCGAAAAAGGAAGGGAGGCCCGGGGTCAGCCAGGCAGCAATAAGAAGCAGAAGGCCGTTAATAAAAAGCGAAATGGAAGCGCATGCGAGGCCGCTTGCATATTTGGCGCTGAGCAATTTAGTCACCGGCTGCGGCTGATAGAGCCAGAGGTGCAGCTGGCGGCGTTCGAGCTCGAGGCTCACAATCATATAAATGGGAAGATAAACAAAATGGGCAAGAATACCGGCGCTGAGAGCACCTAGCACCACGCTTCCCACTGTCTCGGCAGGGTTATTCGAATTTACCGAGAAAAAATTTCCGCTGTTCATAACGATGGCGAAGATGACGACGAAAAATATCAGCGCCAGGCACCAGTAAAAGACGGATCGCGTCAGCGCAAATTCTTTTTTCCACAATTGTAACCAGCTTGTCATAAAGTACAGCTCCTTTGTATTAGTGTATTAATTAAATAGTACACTGGTACAAAAGATACGTCAACAATATTTATGACGGACAGACATCTTTTAAATTCTTTAATATACTTTATTTCTAAAGATTTACCCGCCGCGGGGCAGGGTACAGGAATGTGGCGGCAAAAAGATACTAACGGAGGGGTTTTATGAAAAGTACAAAGTCGGTGCTTTATTTGTATGGAATATTTTTATTTATTTCATGGAACCTGGTGCTTTTACTGGACCAGACCCATTACGATGCAACGTACAGGATAGAAGGTATTTTATTTATGACTGCGGTGGTGGCAGTGCTATTTCTGTGCAATTTCTTTTATCACAGAAAGCGGAGGGAAGAGTAGCAGTGCAGTATTGCATAACGATGGTTCTCCGGGGCAGAGAGGGGAACCATTTTTTAATGTAACGACGAAAGCACAAAAGAATAAACAATCAAATAAAACCGGGGTTGCGAAACATTCAGGAAAGCCTTATCATAAAGTAAATAATTAATTTGTTTACACTACAAATTAATTATTGAACAAGTGATTAATCCAAAGAGGGTGAACAATATGCTAACGACGAAAGATCAGTTTTATTTATCTGCCCAGAAGAACAATATGCTTACTTTTGAATCCGATGTGCAGGAAATGTACTTTTGCGTTTATGTACTCGAAGAAAAATTGTTCCGAGTTACGCTGACGAAGGAACAGCCGGAGATGGATATACATACATGGGCCGTGGCCCCGGGAGATACGGAGATGCCGTTTGAAGGACTCGACCGGAATCGCATCACTGACTATTTTTCGCTTCCGGCTCATGAAACGTCAGAGAATCCTGAAGAATATGTAATTGAAACGGCTTCACTCAAGCTAGTAATCAATAAAACGAAGCTGCACTGCAGCTGGTTTGACAAAACAGCCGGAGAAGAAAAGCTGGTTGCCGAAGACCGAAATACTCAGGCGTACGGATTTCAGATTGCTGAAACGGCGCCGACAGCCCACTACTTAAAACGAAATGAAGGGGAGCATTACTACGGCCTCGGGGAAAAAACAGGAAATGTCAATAAGTACGGGGAGCGCTTCCGCATGCTTAACATTGACGCTATGGGCTACGATGCCCAGAAAACGGACCCGCTTTATAAGCATATTCCGTACTATATTACGCATTCGCCGGAAACCGGAGTGGCTTACGGACTCTACTACGATGACTATAATGAATGCGCTTTCGATATGGGGCGGGAAAAGGACAACTACCACGGAAAGTACCGGTTTTTTCAATCCAGCTCTCATTTTCTGGACTGCTACTTTATTCTCGGGCCAACGGTGGCTGAGGTTACCCGCAGCTTTTCCTGGATGACCGGACGGCCTGCGCTTATGCCAAAATGGAGCATCGGCTACTCCGGTTCAACGATGACCTATACTGATGAAGAAAAATCCCAGGAGCGTCTGATGAACTTTGTGGAGGACTGCCAGAGACACGACATGCCATGCGAGTCCTTTCACCTCTCCTCGGGATATACATCCATTGACCATAAACGGTATGTCTTCAACTGGAACTATGAAAAATTCCCGGATCCAGTAAAATTTACTGAAGATTTTCATGCGAACGGCGTCCGCATCATTGCCAACATTAAACCGAGCCTGTTGATCGATCACCCGAAGCATGAAGAAGTACTTAACAACGATTACATCGTTTTAGATAACAAACGTCGGCCACTCCTGCAGCAGTTCTGGGACGATATGGGCGTTTATCTGGACTTTACCAACAAACAGACAATCGAGTGGTGGAAGGAAAACGTGAAAAAGGAACTGCTCGCAAACGGGATCGACGCCACCTGGAATGATAACAACGAGTTTGAAATCTGGGATCCCGAGGCAGTGATTCATTTGTTTGGCCAGGGTGGAAAATTTCAGGATTACCGTGCGATTTTCCCGATGCTGATGACGAAAAGCTCGCTCGAAGCCCAGACCGAGTTTGACAGTGAAAAACGCCCGTATCTGATTAGCCGGGCAGGAAGCGCGGGCCTCAGCAGGTATGCCCAGACGTGGACCGGGGATAACTACTCCAATTGGGAAACGCTCCAGTACAACATTAAAATGGCGATCGGCTTAAGTCTTTCCGGCATTTACAATTTCGGACATGACACGGGCGGATTTTCCGGAGATGCGCCGGATTCGGAGCTGTTTCTGCGCTGGATTCAAAGCAACATTTATTATCCGCGGTTTACAATACATTCCTGGAACGATGATCAGACAGTGAACGAACCTTGGATGTATCCGGAGATTGTCGACAAGGTCTCCGACACCATTCATTGGCACCAGAAGCTGTCCGGTTACATTTTCTCGCTTCTTCACAAGTCGTCGGCCAGCTACGAGCCGGTGATCAAGCCGACCTTCTTTGACTTTGGCGACGATGCAGCGACGCATGCCGAAAACGACGAGTTCATGCTCGGCGAAGAGCTGCTAGTATGCACCATTGTACGTCCGGGAGAGCGCGAACGTGAAGTATACCTGCCCGCTCATTCGCCCGGCTGGTACGACATGTATACCGGGCAGTGGTACGAAGGAGGACGCAGGGTCACGGTTCCTGCTCCGCTTGAGTATACGCCGGTCATGGTTAAAGGCGGCAGCCTGCTGCCGGTGGAAAACGAAGCCGAAAGCCGGATCGACATGCATGTGTATCCGGGCCGGAACGGTGCACAGACATCGTTTACTTATTACGACGACAACGACAAGCGTCACGATGCCGATGTGCTTTCGATTACGTGCACCATGACGCCTGAAGAAAGCGGTATTTATATTGAAGTCCTTCAGGAAGGGTCGTACAGCAATGGCCTTACGGCTGTGCAGTTCCAGCTGCCGGAGGATGAAACGAGACAGGTTTTTATTAACGGAAAAGCAGACACATGGTTTTCATGGAACTGAGTATCGCTGAACGTTAATTAAAGGAGGGAAACAACAGTGAAGAAATGGATAAGTCTTGCTACAATGACGGCCCTGATTGCTTTAACAGGCTGCCAGAGTGCAAGCGGTGAGGAAGAACAGACCTTTACGCTCGCACACAACCAGCCGACGGACCATCCGGTGCACCAGTCGCTTGAACGGTTTGCCGAGCTTGTGGATGAAAAATCGGATGGAGCCATGAGCATTAAGATTTACCCGAACGGGGAGCTCGGAAGCGAGCGGGAAGTAATTGAAGGGACTCAGACCGGCGCCGTGGATTTCAGCAAGGTAAGCGGGAGTGCCCTCGAAAGCTTTGAACCGGCGTATTCCGTCTTCAGCCTGCCGTATTTGTTTGAAAGTCAGGAAAGCTTTAAACGTGTCATGAACAACGAGGACGTAACGGACGATATCTATATGGAATCTGCAGATAAAGGATTCCGTGGCCTGACGTATTACGACGCTGGGGTCCGCAACGTTTACACGAAAAGCACAATGATTGAAACGAGCGAGGACATGAGCGGCTTGAAAACAAGAGTTCAGCCGAGTCAGACGAGCGTACAGATGATCGAAGCCATGGGCGGCACACCGACGCCGATGAGCTACGGCGAAGTATACACTGCCCTGCAGTCAGGTGTCATTGATGCCGCCGAAAACAATGCGACGGCGCTTACGAACAGCAATCACGGAGAAGTGGCGAAAAACTATTTCTACACCGAGCACGCCATCGTTCCCGACATGTTGATTGCTAATGAAAATATTATGGAAGACCTTTCCGATAGTGAGCTGCAAATCATTGAGGAAGCTGCGGAGGAGTCGACCAGCTATCATGAAGATCTTTGGAATCAAATGGTAGAAGAGGCCAAGGTGACAGCCGAAGAGGAAATGAATGTAGAGTTTTATGAAGTTGATAAACAGTCGTTTATTGATGAGGTGCAGCCGCTGCATGAAGAATTCGAAAACGACCCGGAGACCTCTGAAATTTATAACAAAATAAAGGAGGCCGAGTAGGATGCAAAAGGTCAAAATGATTCTCGACCGTGCGCTTTTAATCGTGAACGCCGTGTTAATCACCTGCATGGCTTTTCTTTCGATCTGGCAGGTATTTACCCGGTACGTCCTGGATGCGCCGAGTACAACAAGCGAAGAAATCATCCGCTTTATGCTCATCTGGTTCACACTGCTTACAGCGGCTTACGTGTTTGGCCAGAAAAAGCACATTGCCATTGTGTTTCTGGTAGAAAAGTTTAAGGAGCGTTCGCAGCGCCTCATCGGGCTTGCCATTAATATTTTATGGGTGTTTTTAGGAATAGTACCGATGATCATCGGCGGCATTATTCTGCTGTCGTATACATACTCGGAAACAGCTCCAGCGACGGGCATGTCCATGCTGTTTGTTTACAGCGCCGTGCCGGCCTCGGGTGTATGTATAGTGCTGTACGCCGTAATTGATATGCTTCGGGGCAGCAGCCGGGTCGGCACTGCTGGTGAGGGGGAAAAAGGATGACAGTTACAGCAGGAATTTTATTATTCGCACTGCTCGGTATACTGCTTGTGTTCGGCGTGCCGATTGCACTTGCCATTCTGCTGAGTGCCATGGTTACTATTTCGCTTGTAATTCCGTTTGATGTGAGCATTATTATTACCGCGCAGCGACTCGCCACAGGCGTAGATAATTTCACGATTCTGGCGATTCCACTGTTTGTGCTTGCAGGGATTATTATGAACAACGGCGGCATTGCCTTCCGGCTTATTAACCTGGCAAAAATTATTGTCGGCCGTCTGCCGGGGTCGCTTGCACATACAAACGTCGTCGGCAACATGCTGTTTGGGTCAATTTCCGGCTCGAGTGTCGCAGCAGCAGCTGCGATGGGTAAAATCATGACTCCGATGGAAATGAGACAGAAATACTCCCTGAGCTACTCAGCCGCCACCAATATTGCATCAGCGCCGGCGGGGCTTTTGATTCCACCGAGCTCGATGCTGATCGTGTATTCCCTGGTTAGCGGAGGAACTTCGATTGCAGCGCTGTTTATGGCCGGCTACATTCCGGGGATTTTATGGGGCCTTTCTGTGATGGCCGTCGCTTACGTATATGCCAGAAAGCATAAATATCCGGTGTCCGAAAAGGTCAGCTGGAAGGATAAAATGTTTATCGTATTTGATGCAATACCGAGTCTGCTTTTGATCATTATCGTTATCGGCGGGATCGTTGCCGGCATTTTCACCGCCACTGAAGGTGCCGCAGTAGCTGTCATTTATGCCCTTCTGCTGTCGCTTTTATACAAACAGCTGAAAAAAGAGGAATTTAAAAACATTTTCAAGGAAACCATTGAAATCGCAGGCATGATTCTACTGTTAATTACGGCATCCTCGCTGTTTTCACTCGTGATGAGCTATACCGAGATCCCGGCAGGCATCAGCAGCGCGCTTCTTTCAATCAGCGCGAACACGATCGTGATTCTGCTGCTCATTAACCTGATTCTGCTCGTAATGGGAACGTTTATGGATATTACGCCGGCGGTGCTGATTTTCACGCCGATCTTTTTCCCGGTGGTGACCGAACTAGGCATCGACCCTGTCCATTTCGGCATTATTATCGCGTTCAACCTTTGTATTGGCAACATTACTCCTCCGGTCGGAAGCGTACTGTTTGTTGGTACAAGCGTAGCCAACGCAAGACTCGAAAGTGTCATCAAAACGTTGGTGCCGTATTTCATTGTTTTAATTGTTATGGTGCTTGCCATTACCTTTATTCCTCAGCTCAGCCTGTTCCTTCCACAGCTGTTTGATCTGATGTAGCTGCGGATTACTGAGGGGCTGGGAAATAGGCAGAGTGGTCCACGTGGTGAACACCGAGAAATTTTTTAAACGCAAGCGCTGCGGCTCCGAGGGCGCAGGCGTCTTCGTTCAGGCTCGAGATCTTCAGCTCTTCGTAGTTGTTAAACTTCGACTGCAGAGACTTTTCAACCCGTTTCAACAGCTCGGGTTTGGAGGCAAACAGAGGACTGTTAATGATGATGCGCTCCGGGTTGAAAATGTTAATCACATTATTTACCCCGATTGACAGATAGAAAATGTATTCATCAATTACCTGCTCGGCATCCGTGGTTTCCAGATGCTTACGAACCTGTTCCTGGGTATGGAACTCGGTGCCGTTATCGTGAAGCAGCTTAAAAAACGCTTTGTTGGAGGCGTACAGCTCCCAGCAGCCATGGTTGCCGCACGGACAGGGCTTGCCGTTAGGCTCGATGATCATATGGCCAATTTCACCGGCAAAGCCCTGATGCCCGCGGTAAATGACCGAATCCTTGACCATGCCGAGCCCGATGCCGGAATACAGGGTCAGGCAGAACAGATCCGGTACGTGTTCCACGTAAACATGTTCGGCGTACACCGCGAGATTGGCGCTGTTGTCCACATGCACGGGGGTGTCAAATGCTTCTTCGAGCCGGGTCTTCACGTCGCGGCCGACCCATTCCTGCTTCGGGGTGTAAACGATCTGGCTGTCGTTATTTACGATGCCGTGAATACCGATGCCGATGCCAACAATGGGGGCATCAAAGGTGCCGCTCCGGAATACGTCAATTTCTGTCTGCAGCTGTTGAATTAATTCTTCAAGCATACGTTCAAAATGATACGTGTCCAGATACAGCTGCTTTTGATGAAGTCGGCGGCCCTTCAGGTCGCAAAAAATGATATTGGTGCTCAGCTCATCAATATCAATGCCGATCGTAAAGCCGGCGCGCTCGTTCATTTCAATAATAATCGGCTTACGGCCGGGAGTGTCGAGTGCTTCGGTTCTTGTTTCAATCACGAGCCCCTGCTCGAGCAGATCATGAATCTGCGTGGAAATGGTCGCTTTATTTAAGCCGGTAATTCTTGCGAGCTCACTCCGGGAAAGGGAGGCATTTTTCACGATTTCCTCAAGAATCAGCCGGCGGTTTAAGTTTCGGATATAGTTCCAGTCACCTTTATGCAAGGTAGATCCCTCTTTCTATTCGTGCTGCGTATGGTAGTAATATGAATACTGCTGTGTTAAAAGTATAAATTTAATAGTTTGCATAGTAAACAAATTAATTAGGAGATGATAACATGACTGCGTTTATTCACGAAGATTTTCTGCTTCAATCGCAAGTGGCACGCACGCTGTATCATGATTATGCGAAGCATCTGCCGCTCATCGACTATCACAACCACCTGCCGCCCGGCGAAATTTTAAACGACAAAAACTTTGATAACCTGGCCCAGATCTGGCTGAGCGGCGATCATTACAAGTGGAGAGCCATGCGGGCAAATGGAATCGCAGAAGAATATATTACGGGAAACAAAAGCGACTACGAAAAATTTCTGGCGTGGGCGGAAACGGTGCCGAACACGCTCGGGAATCCGCTGTATCACTGGACGCACCTGGAGCTGTCGTCGTATTTCGGCATTGATAAGCTGTTAAACCGGGACACGGCGGAAGGAATCTGGAAGGAAACCAGGGAAAAGCTGCAGTCACCGGAGTTTTCCACCCGATCGCTCCTCCAGAAGGACAACGTCGTGTTCCTGGGAACGACGGACGACCCGGCGGACTCGTTAACCACTCACGAGCAGCTGGGACGAAGCGATTTGCCGCTTGAGGTGTCGCCTTCCTACCGGCCGGACCAGGCGCTGCATCTCGAGAAGGACAGCTTTTCCGGCTGGGTCGGGCAGCTGGCAGATTTAACGGGAAAAAAGATTTCCTCCTACGGCGAGCTTTTAGCCGCCCTTGATGAAAGAATCGACGCGTTTGATGCGCTCGGCACCCGCAGCTCCGATCACGGGCTGACTGAAATGGGGTATGAACCAGCGAGCGAAGCGGAAGCAGCGGCCGTTTTCCAAAAACGGATGAACGGAGAGGCGGTTACGGCGCAGGAGGCAGCCCAGTACAAAACGTATACGCTGCTGCATCTGGCTGAACGGTATGCGGCAAAGGACTGGGCAATGCAGCTGCATCTGCATCCGCTCCGCAACACAAATACGGCGATGTTCCAAAAGCTCGGTGGGGACACGGGATTTGATGCGATTCATGACCAGCTGCCTGCCCGTCCGCTTGCTGCGTTTCTTGATCAGCTTGAACAAAATGGAGCGCTCCCGAAAACCGTGCTGTACAGCGTCAATGCCAATAACAACAATACGCTAGCGGCAATTGCCGGCAGCTTCCAGAATAGCGACATTCCCGGCAAGGTTCAGTTGGGCACCGCCTGGTGGTTCAATGACCATATTGACGGAATGGAAAGCCAGATGATGTCCCTGGCCAATATTGGCCTGATCAGCAATTTTATCGGCATGCTGACCGATTCGAGAAGCTTCTTGTCGTTTTCGAGGCATGAATATTTCCGGCGCATTCTATGCAATTTAATTGGCAGATGGGTGGAGGAAGGAAAAGCGCCGCACGACTTGAAGCTATTAAGTACGTATGTCGAAAATATTTGCTACTACAACGCGAAAAGGTATTTTTCAATTTAAAGGAGGAACAGTTCATGGAGATGAGCTTTCGCTGGTACGGGACCGAAGACCCCGTCAAGCTCGAACAAATCAAACAGATTCCCGCGATGAAGGGGATTGTCTCTGCGATATATGACCTGCCGCCGGGCGAAACATGGCCGCGGGAGAAAATCCGGGAAGTTAAAGAAGAAATTGAACAGCGCGGACTCGTATGGAACGTAGTGGAAAGCGTGCCGGTGCATGAAGACATTAAAATGGGCAAAAGCAAGAGAGACAGCTGGATTGAAAAATATCAGGAAACGATCCGCAATCTTTCCCAAGAAGGCATTAAGACTATCTGCTACAACTTCATGCCGGTGTTTGACTGGACTCGCTCCAAGCTTGATGCCCCACTTCCGGACGGCTCCCATTCCCTCATGTATGATGAGGACCTGATTCAGCAGATTGATCCGCTCGATGGGAGCCTGACGCTTCCCGGGTGGGATTTATCCTACCAGAAGGACGACCTGCGGGTCATTATGGAGGAATATAAGGAAATATCGAAAGAGGACCTGATGGAGAACCTGGTTTACTTTCTGGAGCGTATTATTCCGGTTGCTGAGGAAGAGGATGTGCTGATGGCGATTCATCCGGATGATCCGCCATGGGACATTTTCGGTCTGCCGCGCATTATCACAAATGAAGCGAATGTCATGACGATGCTGAAGCGGGTCAACAGCAGGCATAACGGGATTACCTTCTGCACCGGGTCCTACGGCGCGGACCAGAACAACGATTTAATCGGCATGATTGAGCATATGAAGGACCGCATTCACTTTGTGCACGCAAGAAACGTGCGATGGACGAGCGAAAAATCATTCCAGGAAACGTCTCATTCCGTGCATGACGGATCACTCGATATGGTCGGCATTATGCAGAAGCTGATCGAAGTGGGCTATGAAGGCCCGATCCGTCCGGATCACGGACGGATGATCTGGGGCGAGGAAGGCCGGCCGGGGTACGGCTTGTACGACCGCGCGCTCGGTGCGGTATATCTTAATGGCATTATCGATGCTGTGCAGGAGAGGAGATAAACGATGCAGACACCATTTCAGATTCCACTGGAGGATAAGGTTGTTGTTATCACAGGCGGAAGCGGGGTGCTCGGCTCGGTGATGGCGGAGGCCCTGGCTGCCAACGGAGCCAAAGTGGCGATCATTGCCCGAAACAAGGAAAAGGTCGAAGAAGTGGCCCGGCGGATCAGCGAAGGCGGGGGAGAAGCTGCCGGCTACAGCGGCGATGTAACCGATAAGCAGGCAATGGAGGCCATTTACGACGATGTAAAAAGCCGGTTCGGGCCGTGCGATATTCTCGTCAACGGAGCGGGCGGCAATAATCCGAAGGCGACGACCGGGGAGGAATACTTCAATCCGGAAGCGCCCGACAGCGGCGGCACGTTTTTTGACCTGGATCCTGCCGCGGTGGATCAGCTGTTTTCCCTGAATTTTCTCGGAGCGCTGATTCCGTCGCAGGTATTTACCCGCGACATGGTGTATGACCGTCCGGGCTCGATTATTAACATTTCATCGATGAATGCGTACCGGCCGCTCACAAAAATCCCTGCCTACAGCGGGGCAAAGGCGGCTGTCAGCAACTTCACGCAGTGGCTTGCCGTCTATTTTTCCAAATCCGGCGTGCGGGTAAACGCCATGGCACCGGGCTTTTTCCTGACGGACCAGAACCGGGAGCTGATGTTTTCGGAAGAAGGCGTACTGAGTGCGAGAGCGGAAAAAATCCTGTCCCAGACGCCGCAGGAGCGCTTCGGGGAGCCGGAGGAGCTGGTGGGCACCCTGCTGTGGCTCGTAGATGAAAAATCCTCGGGCTTTGTGAACGGCATTGTCGTACCGATTGACGGCGGATTTTCCGCGTATTCTGGAGTATAAAGGAGAAAACGATGAGAGTATTTCATATTCTGAATCACATGATTGAAAACAAGGTGGCCGTGGTCATCCGCGGCGACAACGCGGACCAGGCGGTGAAGACCGCCGATGCCTGCGTGAAGGGCGGCTCCCGGACACTCGAGGTTACCTTTACCGTGCCGGATGCCGATGACGTGCTGCGCACGCTCGTACAAAAGTACCCGGAGGCGGTGGTCGGGGCGGGCACCGTGCTCGACAGCGAAACGGCCCGGCTCGCCATTATCCGGGGCGCGTCCTTTATTGTGAGCCCCTCCTTTGATCCGGAGGTGGCGAAGTTGTGCAACCGCTACGCTGTTCCGTATCTTCCGGGCGTGATGACCGTCCGGGAAGCGACCGAAGCGATGGCCTACGGCGCGCAGGTGGTCAAGCTGTTTCCGGGAGAAATGTACGCCCCGTCCTTTATTAAAACGCTGCGCGGCCCGCTGCCACAAATTCAGCTGATGCCGACCGGCGGCGTCGATCTCGGTAATGTCCAGGAATGGCTGCAGGCCGGTGCCATCATGATCGGGGCCGGCGGATCGATTACCGGACCGGCCAAGACCGGTGATTACGAGGAAGTTACCCGGCTTGCAGGCGAATTCCAGCGGCTCGCAGAGGAGGTGTAGGCGATGGCGCGAATTCTGACGATGGGCGAAATCATGATGCGGCTCACTCCCCCGTCCCACCAGCGGCTGGTGCAGACGAATGATTTTCACGCGTACTTTGGCGGCGCGGAGGCCAACGTGGCGATGAACATGAGCCAGTTCGGTCACGACGCATCATTTTTGACAGCGCTGCCGGCAAATGCAATGGGGGAAGCTGCCAAGCGCCGACTCCGGACGGCCGGTGTCAACACGAATACAATTATAGACCAGGGCCGTCGTCTAGGGCTGTACTACGTGGAAGAAGGCTATTCGGTCAAGCCGGCAGAGGTCATCTACGACCGGGCGGATTCCTCGGTATGGGAGCTTGTGGAAGCTGACCTTGACTGGGAGCAGCTGCTTGCCGGCGTGGACGTGTTTCACGTGAGCGGCATTACGCCCGCGCTCGGCCCGGCCATGCATCGCCTGACGATGACCGCCGTGCAGGAGGCGGCAAGCCGCGGGGTGCAGGTAAGCTTTGACTGCAACTACCGGGCGAAGCTGTGGTCGCCGGAGGAGGCGAAAGCCTCCTTCGAAGAAATCCTTCCCTACGTGGATATTTGTTTCATCGGCCACAAGGATTTTGTGTATCTGCTCGGGATGGACGGGGACGAAGCGTTTTCGCCGGAGCAGCTGGAGCGTTTCTACGACGAGGCCGCCGGGAAGTACCAGATTTCTACGATGGCAAGCACCCACCGGACGGCGGCGTCGGCGAGCTCGAACAGCCTGACCGGCTACTATTACGACGGCAGCCGGCTCCATGCGAGCAGCACCGTTTCGTTTGATCTGCTCGAGCGGGTTGGCGGCGGGGACAGCTTTGCCTCCGGCATCCTGCACGGGGTTCTGCAGGAAGACTGGGATCCGCAGGCGATCGTCGACTTTGCGACCGGCTCGAGCGTGTTGAAGCACATGGTGTACGGTGACAGCAACCAGTTCGACGAAGCGTACGTGCTTCAATTTGTCGAAAATCAGGGCAACGATGTGAAAAGATAAGGTAATTTTGTTCGTCCGGCTGAATGGAAAGCCGGGCTTTTTTCTTTTGTTATGCAATATATATATTGCATTATGATAATTATAATGTACAATGAAAGAAAAAAGGAGGCGGTGAACATGCGGTGGTTTCAATCGAAGCCGAAGGATGAACGAGTGGAGCAGGCGAAAAGCCAGATTTACCGGGAGCTGTTTGCGGTCGTTGTAGGTTTATGTATTCTATCTATTCTCGTTAAGCAGTTTACGGAGGTTGAAGCTTACGCTGGTGCGGCTCTGGAAATTACAATACTGCTTGGCACGTCGTTTTATTATATAGTCCGCGGCTGGCAGCTCGATATTTTCAGTGCTGAGCGGGAAATGCACGACCGCAGCAGTCGTATTCCGATGACGGCGAAGAACTTTATTTACGCCGTAGTCAGCGGCGTGGCCATTTCTCTTTATTTCGGTATGCGAAGTGCCGTTTTATACGCAGAAGGAACACCCCAGAGCATCTATTACTTTTTTCTTGTGGCTGCTGTCAGTCTTATGATTTATATTCCGCTGTTGGTAGGCGCGGCTTTTTTGATCGACGCATTTACAAAATCAAGACATGCTGAATAAAAAGGACAGGATCAAAGATGAAAAATTTAAAACTAAAAGCGGCGCGGGTGGAAAAAAATTTATCCCAGCAGGAGCTTGCCGAACAAATCGGTGTCTCCCGTCAGACGATCGGACTGATCGAGCTCGGTAAATACAACCCGAGCCTGCAGCTGTGTCTTTCGATCTGCAGGGTACTCTCCAAGACGCTTGACGACCTGTTTTGGGAGGAATAAAGCTGGTATATCAGTATAAAAATATTTATTAGAAAATTGTGAAATCTATTTTTGAAATGCTCTCAAAAGGGATATAGGAAACCAACTATGTTTCTGATAATCAGTTGCATAGTACCCGCCCCGGAGATTCACATCTTATTCAGAAAGAAGGCGGAGAAATGAAAAAGCTTGCTGGGTCCATGTTAACTGGTGCGCTGGTGTTTAGTTTCGCCGGGGGAGGAACAGCGTTGGCTGACAGTCACGACACGGAGGACGGTTCATCGGAAGACAGCGGGATGGTAAGAATTGTCCACGCCTCTCCTGATGCACCCGAGGTAGATGTGCATGTTGATGGAGAAGCTGTAGTCGAAGGGGCGGCCTTCAAGGATGCAACTGATTATCTGGAAGTACCGGAAGGGGAGCGCGAAATAGAGATATTTGCCGCTGGTGAAGAAGGTGAAGGCGATCCTGTATTGGCCGGCACGCTTGATGTGGAAGAGGGCGAAGCTTATACAGCTGCAGCCATAAACACGCTTGAAGACATTGAACTTAGTGTGCTTGAGGACAATCAGGAAGCAGCAGAAGGAATGGCTAATGTCAGAGTAGCCCACTTCTCTCCGGATGCCCCGAACGTTGATGTCGCGGTAACAGACGGAGATATTTTATTTGAAGATGCTCCGTTCACTGGAGTCACGGATTATATGGAAGTGGAAGCCGGAACCTATGACCTGGAAGTGCGTCCGACTGGCACGGAGGACGTGGTTCTTGACCTGGCCGGTACGGAGCTTGAGGAAGGCATGAATTATTCTGTCCTTGCTGTTGGCTTTGCAGAAGGCGATCCTGAGCTTGATGCTATTATACTGTCAACCCCTTCCAGTGAGGGTATGCCATCTGAAATGCCGCAGACTGGAGCAGCCGGAACCGACAATACGATGATGTATGTACTGGCTGGCCTGTTAGCAGCTGGTCTTGGAGCTGGATACTATGCACGCCGCCGTACGGACGCTACTTCATAGTATTCTCCTCGCCATCCTGATTCTTTTTCTAACCGGAAGCTCAGAAGAATTCACGCAAGCGGAATCGACGTATTCGGAACCGTCAATAGAAGGGGCGGAAGCTTCGGAAATAGAGGAGCGGAGAGAGACACAACCAGTGTCCTCCCCGCAGTCTATTTCACCGGCAGAAATCAGGATAAGCTCGATTGGCGTGGAAGCGGAAGTAGAAGACATGGGATATACGGATGATGGAGGAATGGAAGTGCCTGACAACGGAGAGGATACCGGCTGGTTTTCGCCGGGATTTAAGCCGGGAGAGCGAGGGAATGCGGTTATTGCAGGGCATGTGAATGACCGCTCCGGCCCCGCGGTATTTTATCATCTGGATAAGCTTAAAAAAGGAGATTTGATTGAAGTAACCGGTGTGTCCGGGGAAACGATCATTTTTAAAATGGAATCCACAGCATCTTATCCTTATGATGATGCCCCAATTCAGCAGATTTTCGGATCCTCCAGCGAGCGTTCGCTTCAGTTGATCACATGTACCGGAGAGTTTGACAACGACGCCGGTACTCACAGGGAAAGATTGGTTGTTACCGCTACCGCTGTAAATGATTAACGAAAGCCTGCTTTTGGATGAGAAAAGCCTGAATCCTGGACACAGAAACAAGTGTTCACGGTTCAGGCTTTTTGTATTTTAAAAGAGGAATTCAAGGGCAGTACCGCCAGATAAAAAAAGCTAGTGAAACACACGGGTTTTTTGTATGATAGAAAAATAGAAGGAATATTTTTCAAGCCGGAAATGGTTTTTCCTACGCAGTACTACCTTTTGCAGAATCGAGCGATGTGTAATGACTTTTCTATCATGGTTGATGCGGAGCATGACGCCTCCGCAGATTCTTGCTTCGGGCTTTCTTGTCGTCATTACGGCGGGGAGGGTACTGTTGATGCTTCCGGTATCCACTGCGGCCCCGATCAGTGTGATTGATGCACTGTTTACAGCAGCGTCTGCCACAACTGTGACCGGGCTGGTAACGATCAGTCCGGGTAACGGCTTCACGGTGTTCGGCCAGACGGTGATTATGGTCATGATTCAGCTTGGCGGCCTCGGGTTTATGGTGGTCACAGTGTTTATTGTGCTCCTGCTCGGTAAACGGATCGGCCTGCGCAGCCGGCTTCTCGTGCAGGAGTCACTGAATCAGCCGGCGATGGGCGGAGTCGTGAAGCTGGTAAAAATTCTGGTGATTTTTTCTTTAACGGTGGAATCCGCAGCTGCTGCCGCACTTGCCGCCCAGTGGGTGCCGGAATATGGGTGGAGCGAGGGGCTGTTCTACAGTGTGTTTCATGCCGTTTCTGCCGTTAACAATGCGGGGTTTGCACTCTAGGACAGCAACCTGATGCAGTATGCCGGCAATCCGGCGGTGAATATTGCCATCTCTTTTTCATTTATTATCGGAGGCATCGGATTTACAGTGCTGTATGATGTATGGGAAAAACGGACATTCCGCACACTGACGCTGCATTCGAAATTGATGATCGTTGGCACGCTCGTGCTGAATGCTGTCGCCGTGACTATTGTATTTTTGTTTGAATATATTAATCCGCAGACTACGACCTCACTTTCGCTTGGGGAGCAGCTGTGGACCTCTTATTTTCAGGCGGTGTCGCCGAGAACGGCCGGTTTTAATACCGTTAACATTGCCGATATGCAGATTCAGACGATCGTATTTATTATGATGCTCATGTTCATCGGCGCCGGCAGCGCTTCAACGGCAAGCGGAATTAAGCTGACGACATTTCTGGTGATCGTCCTGGCCGCGGTAAAATACATTAAACGTGATGAAGATTTCACCGCCTTTCGCCGCCGCATCGCTCCGGCCATTATTGAACGGGCACTCGCCATTACGGTGCTCGGGTTTGCGGTGGTCTTTTCGGGAATATTTAGTTTATCACTGACCGAGCAGGCCCCGTTTGAGCAAATTGTGTTCGAGGTGTTTTCAGCGTTCGGCACGGTCGGTCTTACGATGGGGCTCACTGAATCCTTAAGCACGATGGGAAAAGTCGTGATCATCGGTATTATGTTCATTGGCCGTGTGGGCTCGGTCACGCTCGCTTTTTCGCTGGCCAAACCGAAAAAAACGCACGTGCGCTACCCGCAGGGCGATATTTTCACCGGGTAAACTTTGCAGCCTGAGAATATGAAAGGCAGCCATTTTCTGTAATATACAGAGAGTGGCTGCTTTAATGTTAATTCGCCCGTCTTTCCTCCCAGAGCCGCTTACGTTCTTCCAAGCTCACTTCCTCATACACCTGATGCAGCATCCAGATATAGCCGAAGGGATCCATGAAAATAGCATTTGATACGCCCTGGTCGGGAAGGTTCGTGACCGGCTGTACTTCACTGCAGCCTGCGTCGATGGCTTTGGCGTAGGTCTCCTCGATATCTGGAACTGTGATATTGAACCAGAGTGTTTTCGGCTCATCGGGGGAGGGGGCGATTAAGTGGAAGGCCGGGTTTTCATCGAGCAGATGGAACAAAACATCATACAGCGTAAAGATAGCTTCGTTTTCACCCCGGGAAAAGTTCGAAATCTCTACTGTCTCGATCTCAAATATTTTTTCGTACAACTTCAGGGCTTTTAAACTGTCGGTCACTACCATGTCAATTTCCACGCTATTCATTAGATGCACACTCCTCTGCATGTTAATAATTATCTCTTCAGGCGGAAAAGGCGAGTGTATACTGGTTTCTATTTCCTGGATGAAAATCCCTCTTTACTATAGGGCTATTTTTTTATATATGATGGGAAAAGGGAATTATTAGCCGTTCAAAGTTCTTATATGAAAATACTATTGAATGTTTCATTTTTTTATAAAATGGAAATAAAGAACAATGTAATTAAATTATGTAAACAAAGGAGCTTTCCAGCATGGCCCAGGATCCACGCAACCAGTATTATCATGACGATTATCCAAAGCAGTACCAGGATCCGCCTGGTGTGCAGAAATATATGAATCCACAGCCGGATTGCGGCGAAAGCAGCTATGAAGGCACCGGCCAGTTAAAGGGACGAAAAGCGCTCGTTACCGGCGGCGATTCCGGTATCGGCCGGGCGGCGGCTATTGCGTATGCCCGCGAAGGCGCCGATGTAGCTATTAATTATCTGCCGGACGAGGAGCCGGACGCCCAGGATGTAAAAGAAATGATTGAACAGGCCGGGCGTAAAGCAGTACTTCTGCCGGGAGACCTCAGAAGCGAAACGTTCTCCCGCGAACTCGTGCAGTCTGCGGTGGATGAACTCGGCGGCCTGGACATTCTGGCACTTGTCGCCGGTAAACAGCAGGCCGTTAAAGACATTGCTGACCTTACGACTGAACAGATTGTTTCCACGTTTGAAACGAACGTATTCTCCATGTACTGGATGACCCAGGAAGCACTGCCGCATATGCCGGAGGGCGGATCGATCATAACGACGACGTCCATTGAAGGCTATGATCCGTCGCCGATGCTTCTGGATTATGCCGCTACCAAAAGCACTATTATCGGATTTACGAAAGCACTTGCCAAGCAGGTAGCCTCCCAGGGCATCCGGGTGAATTCGGTCGCACCGGGACCATTCTGGTCTCCACTGCAGATTTCCGGCGGCCAGCCGGGCGAAAACATCCCGAAATTCGGGGAAGAAACGCCGGAGACACCGCTCGGGCGCGCCGGCCAGCCGGTAGAGCTTTCCGGAATGTACGTATTTCTTGCCTCCGATCAGGCAAGCTACGTAACCGGTCACGTATACAGCGCGACCGGCGGCTTGAACGCCAATTAATAAAGACAGACGAAAAGCACCCATCTCCCGGATCACGGGAAATGGGTGCTTGTTTTGTTTAGGAAAGCTTTTCTTCCTGTTCCCCGGGCTCCTCTGCCTGCTTGCGTGCAACGTGGGAGCTTCCCCACTCGTGCATCGCTTCGAGTATCGGCTCCAGGCTCCGGCCGTATTCGGTAATGGAATATTCCACCTTGGGCGGGATTTCCGGATAAATGACACGCCGGATAATATCCTCATCCTCGAGTTCGCGCAGCTGCTTGGTGAGCATGCGCTGGGTGATGCCCGGCATTTTTCGTTTTAAGACGCTGAAGCGCTGCGTGCCGTCATTAAGCAGATGCACAAGAATGACAGGCTTCCATTTGCCGACAAGAATGCCGAGCGCCTCCTGAAACTGACAGAATTCGACTTCTTTTTTCATTAATGTCACTCCTTAGTATGATTTTATAAAGCAGGTATGTAGATCTTTGCTTACATGCAATCCAGTATGTACATACTACCACGCTCCGTCCGTAAAACGAACTGTTTTGCTTAAGCTATTTAAAAGCCGCCATTGGTACCCTCAAGGGAACTATACCACTTTTAAGTGCGTACTTGTTTTCGCGGCAGGAGCGGCTAAAATAATAAGAGCAGAGAAAAATTAAACATTTAAGAAAAAGAGGGATAGCTGTGAACGTATTACTAGTAAAAGCAAATAACCGCCCGGATGGCATTTCCACGAAAATGTACGAAACGTTTCTGGAAAGCGTTCAGGACGCGGGTGCATTAAACGTGCAGACCTACGACGTGTTTGAAGAGGATACGCCGTATTTTGGCCAGGACTTCTTTGACGCTTTCGGCCGCCTTGCGACAGATGGCGAGCCAACTGAAATGGACCGCCGGGTGCTTGCCGCCAAGCAGAAAGCAAAGGATGCCTTCAGCGCTGCTGACCTTGTCGTATTCGCCTTCCCGCTGTGGAACCTGACAATTCCGGCCAAGCTGCAGACCTTTATTGACTATATCGCTGAAGCCGGCTACACGTTTAAATACAGCCCGGAAGGTGCACTGATTCCGCTCATGCCGGAGAAAAAAGTAATCTTTCTGAACGCCCGCGGCGGGGTGTATTCCGCTCCGGAAATGGCCGGCATGGATATGGCGCTTACGTACATGCAGAACATTTTTGGCGGTCTGTACGGCATGGATATCGTGGACGAAGTAGTAATCGAAGGTCACAATGCCAATCCGGACCAGGCAGAGGAAATCATCGACGCCGGACTCAAGGAAGTTGCGGAAGCCGCTTCCCGCGTTGCCTACCAAAAAGTATAACGAATCAACCAATCCGCCCGGCAGGAAGCTGCCGGCGGGTTTTTTTATGGGAAAATATAGGTGAGGTAGGCAGAAAAGGAAATCTTTGCTACACTGATTTGTAATATTTTAGGTGAAAATTAAGGATCTGTGTGTAAAAAACGATTAACTACTCCAAAGAAAGGTGATAATATGCCGGAATACTTCTCTGTGGTGGTGCTTGCGACCATCCTGCTTCGTATTCCTCTGGAAATATGGATTGTGCCAAAGGGAGCAGTCAAGATCAAAGAAACCCGAGGACAGTATTGGTCTTTTGGCATCCTTACTGTTGCTTTAGTGCTTATAGTGATTCCAGCTTTTACGGCAGAAACGTATTCGCAAGGTTATATTCCGCTGGCCATGCTTGCTGTTTTAATATTATTTGCAGCAGCCCAGGCATGGCTGGAATGGTATTTTGCCCGTGGGGCGAAGGAATATATAGTATCAGTGATTACTACTATGTTTTTTATTGTTTCTTATCTTACGCTGGAGCTTCTATTTTAGTTGAAGCGCAGTCAGTAAAGCATAAGGTCTGCGAGAGCGATGATGCCGATTAATGCAGAAACAATGCTGATAAAAAAGGAGTGCCAGTGCTTGCGTTCCTTAGGGATATTGCGCTTTTCCTCTATACCGTCAAGCAGGGACAGAAGCGCAAAATGGAAACCCAGTGCCGGGAAAACCCATGCCGTTTTTCCGGTACCGATGAAAAGAATAAAAAGAAAAAGCGTAAAAACGGTAATATAAATCTTAGCCTTAAGAAACTTTTCCTCCTGCATCCGGTAGTTGTTTCTTCGGTAGGAAACCCGTGTTTTCTTTCGCATTCTATTATCAATAATTAGTGTAAGAAGAAAAATAATGAGAATGATCATTACTGTGGTCACTGTATCAACTCCGTTGTATAAGAAATCAACTGGAAAAATTATGCCGTTATAAGTATATATTTCTTTAACCGTACGAATGATCGATATAACTGGTTATTTATTTTCCCTTAAGGAGGGTTTCCGATGTCTATTCGTCAAATCACGGTTCTCAGTATATTAATCATATCGATCGCTGTCATTTTTGGCTTGAACTATGTTGAAAAGGAACTGCCAACCGTTATGATACTGCTCGCTGTGGTGGCTGTTATGGGATCGGTATGGCTTACAGCTGATGTTATTAAAAATAAGCGAATGCAGAAAAATTGATGAGTCTGCTGGTGTTATTAATCCCAGTGGTGTTCGTCTCCTTCGCTTTATATGCAGTGCTTGAGCCGGCGAACTGGAAAATACATCTGCTGATTACACTCGGATATGTGCTCATTACAGGTGTGGTCTCTCTGGTAAGTGCAGCCGTTGCGGGCTGGCGAAGCGGGGCATTTGAATCAGTGGACGTCATTTATACATTTACAACAATTACTGTCTGCATGATCGTCGGTCTTGGCGGCTACTCTCTGTTTCGGCAATATTTATAGCGCTCAGCTTATTATGATAAACGAAAAGCGCGTATCAAAAACGGCAGCATTACGACAAATATTCCGGCTATAAGACCTATTATTAAAAAGTGATTTGGCTCAGATCCATGAATATTTGTCACGAATTCGGCATTTAAACCGATGAACATAATTAACATATAGTTTTTCATTGTATTGAGTAAAAGAATGCTGTTGCGGTATTGCGCATGGACATTGCCATTATGAATTTTCCTCGGGTAATTATGTATATGAGGAACCTGTTCTAACAGGGACATGAAAATCCATAATACGAAAGCGATAGCCAGCAGAAGCCAAATGGCCGCTTTGTTCCCATATTCATTTACTTCCCCGTTCATGCTGAAATGAACAGGGATCTGTTCGGGAAATGCATTATATGTAAAAGCAAAAAAGACTGTAGCTGCAAGAAACAATATTACACCCGCCGCATCGAGCCAAACACAAACCTTTGGCCGCGAAACGCGAACCTTTTCTGCCGTCGGATTTAGTGCTCTCATATTTAAATCACACCCGCTTAATTTCCTTTTAATACCTATTTTAGCAAATATATGATTAAAAAACAGAGGAACTCTTAAGTTGCAGGTTTGAAAACAAATGTTGGTCATAGAAGTAAATATTGGAAATTATATCCAATATCATCCGCC
>NZ_JBQOJA010000028.1:0-39204 GCF_054971385.1 Marinococcus tarijensis
GACATGTTTCAACAGCAGGGGTAACTTTACGGCTGGAAAAGGACAGGGGCCGTTTACACAAAATTATTGACGGTCCCAAAATTTTCATAATTTTTACAAAACATATACCCAATTTATTATTTTTATAGTAAACTTTTCTAACAAACTGTTCACGTCTTTATAACATCTTATGTACAGTTACATTATGGAAAGGAGTTGTTACATATGTCAGGTTTTATGAACAGCGTCGAAGAATTACTCACCACCATCAGCGGTATTGTGTGGGGCCCTCCATTTTTAATTCTTATTTTGGGAACAGGTATCTTTTTAACAATTCGTTTAGGGTTTTTGCAATTTTCTACTCTTCCTTATGCCTTAAAGCTTGCCTTTTCAAAGCAGGACAAAAAATCCGAAGGGGACATTTCCCACTTTCAATCGCTGATGACCGCTCTGGCTGCTACTGTCGGAACCGGTAACATCGCTGGCGTTGCCACAGCAGTAGTAATTGGCGGCCCTGGTGCTGTCTTCTGGATGTGGATCAGTGCACTTTTTGGAATGGCTACAAAATATGGAGAAGCAATTCTGGCTGTTAAGTACCGGGTTCAGGATGAACGGGGCCGCATGGCCGGCGGTCCGATGTACTACATAGAGAAAGGGCTTGGATGGAAATGGCTGGCCGTCCTGTTTGCCGTATTTGCTGCGATTGCTGCGTTTGGCATCGGTAACACGGTTCAATCCAACTCCGTTGCGGATGTGTTGGACTCCAACTGGAATGTGCCTACCTGGATTACCGGCATTGCGCTCAGTATTTTAACAGGGGTGGTTATTCTTGGCGGCATTAAATCCATCGGCCGGGTAGTTTCATTTATTGTACCGGTTATGGCTCTCTTTTATGTGGTTGGCGGCCTGATTGTTATTTTTGGTAATCTGGATCTCGTGCCTGCCGCAGTCGGCTCCATCGTATCCGATGCATTCACTGGTCAGGCTGCAGCCGGCGGAGCTGTCGGGGTTGTTATTCAGTACGGGGTGGCACGCGGCGTTTTCTCCAACGAAGCAGGCCTTGGTTCTGCCCCAATCGCAGCAGCTGCTGCCCGTACCGACTATCCGGGACGGCAGGCACTCGTCTCCATGACCCAGGTTGTTATTGATACAATCATTATTTGCTCTATTACCGGTATCTCTCTTGTTATGGGCCAGAGCTTTGTGAGCGGTGATTTGGACGGTGCTCCGCTGACTGCCGCCACGTTTGAACACTTTTTAGGACCGGCCGGGAGTATTATCGTTTCTGTAGGGCTCATCTTTTTCGCCTATTCTACTATTTTGGGCTGGTCCTACTACGGAGAACGCTGTATTTACTATCTTTTTAAAACGTATAAGGCTGTTTTTACCTACCGCATCGTTTTCGTTATCGCTGTATTTTTTGGCGCTGTGGTCCAGTTCGGAATTGTCTGGTCGCTTGCAGACACAATGAACGGCCTGATGGCAGCACCAAACCTGATCGCCCTCCTGGGGCTTTCCGGAGTCATTACCGCGGAAACGGTTCGCTTCCGTAAGCGAATGAAGGAAGAAAAGAACGGCACAGCTACCTGGAACAAGTCATAATACAATTAAAGCATCTCACGAGCCTGAAACGGGCCCGTGAGATGCTTTTTATTTTCCAGGCACTTCATGCGTCAGCGGCAGCCCGTGGAGGCCCTGCAAAATATGATCTGCAGTCATATCTGCCATGTGCCGGCGTGTTTTTTCGCTGGCACTGCCGATATGTGGAAGCGCCACGACGTTTGGCAGGCTGAGGAGGGTATGGTCTGCGCCGATTGGTTCGTTTTCAAAGACATCCAGGCCGGCGCTGAAAATCTCTCCATTTTGAAGCGCGTTCACCAGTGCCTCCTCATCCACTATCGTTCCTCTCGATGTATTAATAAACACCGCTGTTTTTTTCATTTTACGAAAAGCTTCCGCGTTTATCAGCTTTTCTGTTTCCGGTGTGGCCGGGGCCAGCACGCAGATAAAATCAGCCTGTCCCAGAAGTTCATCCAGCTCCGCGAATACAGCTCCCGTCCGCTCTTCCGCTTCCGGTTTCCGTGAACGATTATGGTAAAGTATGTTCATATCAAAACCGCCAGCTCTTTTAGCCACAGCTTCGCCGATACGTCCCATGCCAATAATTCCGAGTGTGGCACCGTAAATATCCTGCCCCGTAAAGGCAAACGGCGCCCAGGATCCCCATTCATTTTTCCGGATGGTGTCCATGGCCTCCGGCAGCCTCCGCGCCGCTGCCATTAATAAAGCAAAAGTGAGATCCGCTGTCGTTTCTGTCAGCACTCCGGGAGTATGGGCTACTTTAATTCCCTTTTCCCGTGCTGCTTTTAGATCAATATTATTATAACCGACTGCCATCGTCGCTATTACTTTTAACCGTGGCGCCTGTTCAATAACGTTTCTCGTTACCGGCTCCGACACGGTACAAAACAAACCATCCGCCTCCGCTGTTCTCCGGACTAATTCCTCTTCCGGCACTGCTTCGTTTTTATTCCATACATCTACCGTAGCTTCCTGTTCAAGCTTTTCTATCAGCCAGTGCGGCATTGGCCTTGTAATAAAAACATGTGGTTTTGTCATCATCAGCCTCTCCTTTGAAATAATATAGTATGCCATTCATTTGTCTGTTTGCACCAGACCTCCTCGTAACTTTTATCCCGGAACGCTGTTTTCACCCGTTCCACTGTCCAGTCCACCAGTCCGGACACTACAACCTGCTGAGGAAGAATCTCTACGGAATCAGCCCGTTCGAGCCAGCGCACCGTAACATCCGCCCCAATATTGATAACAGCTAAATCATACGAGCCGTATGGAAAGGCGGAGTCGACCACGTCCTGTTCATACACTTCAATCCGGCCCCGTACATCATTTAATGCCGCCTGCTGTTCTATTTCCCTCGTTACCGGTTCCACATCGTAGGCTGCCACCTGCATGCCTTTTTTTGCGAGCGCGATCGACAGCACTCCGCTTCCTGCGCCAATATCCGCTGCCATCTTCCCTTCTGCCCGGATAATGATACATTCGAGAACGTCTCTTGTTGTCTCATGGATACCTGTACCAAATGCGCCCTGCGGATCAAGCCTCAGTTCCCGCTCTTCCTGCTTCTCCTGGAATGGAGGGTAAACAAGCGCCCATCCGTTCGCCAGTTTGACGTTGTCATAGGAAGCCTCTGTCCACTCCGGCGGCTCCCATTCATGCAAATCGTCAGCATGGACTTCAAGCATCCGGCTTAATTCTTCTTTAGACGCATTTTCCATATAGACATACAATCTGCTTTTTTCCCCGCTGCTGAATTCATATGTATATCCGTCTTCGTCCTTCATTGTCTGTATCGCTTCATCAATATAGAAAGTATAAATGTCATGCTCATAGAGCCGAAGGCTCCACGTTTCGTTGTCCCCGGGCGGGACTTCGAGTGAGTACCACATATCAGCTGCCTCCTTTTCGTAAAAATTATAGCAAAACTGCCGGCCATACAACATTCATTTTTCGTGTTTAATGTTCGTTTCTTTACCCGGATGATGAATTTAATATTTCTCCTTTGAAAAGCCTTTCTTTTTTTAAAAATATTCTTTAATCTAGAGAAAGAGTGCTTACTCTATTTACCTTATTGATACTAGTAGGAGGTCGACCTATCGATGGACTATCGCGTAGAAAAAGATACACTTGGAGACATGCATGTACCAAAAGACAAGCATTGGGGCGCCCAGACCCAGCGCAGTCTGGAAAACTTTAAAATCGGTCAGGAAACTATGCCGATCGATGTTGTATATGCGTTTGCTATTTTAAAACGCTCTGCGGCTCTTGCAAACAAACGCCTGGATAAGCTTGAAGCAGAAAAGGCCGGCGCGATCGTTGAAGCCTGCGACGAGGTTCTTTCCGGACAACTCGACGACCACTTTCCGCTCGTTGTCTGGCAGACCGGAAGCGGCACCCAGTCGAATATGAATATGAACGAAGTAGTGGCCCGCCGCGCTTCCCAGCTGCTCGAAGAAAAAGGATCCTCCCAGAGTGTTCATCCAAACGATGATGTCAACCGTTCCCAAAGCTCCAATGATACCTTCCCAACAGCGATGCACGTAGCTGCTGTGCAAAAAGTGGAGGATCAGCTTCTTCCTGCCGTGGAAACGCTTCGTGCGACCCTTGAAAACAAAATGAATGCATTTGAACATGTAATTAAAATTGGCCGTACGCATCTGCAGGATGCCACACCACTTACACTCGGGCAGGAGGTCAGCGGCTGGCACCGGATGCTTGAACGTTCAGCCGAAATGATTACAGAAAGCATTGATCATGTGAAGGACCTTGCCGTCGGTGGAACGGCTGTGGGTACCGGTATTAACGCCCACCCAAGATTTGGGGAATACGTAGCTGAAGAAATCAGTGCCTATACCGGCAAAGCATTCCGTTCTGCCCCGAACAAGTTTCACGCCCTCACCAGCCATGATGAAATTTCATACGCCCACGGGGCATTAAAGGCCCTGGCAGCAGACGCCATGAAAATTGCAAACGACGTCCGCTGGCTCGCAAGCGGTCCCCGCTGTGGCATCGGTGAAATTTCCATTCCTGCAAATGAACCAGGAAGCTCCATTATGCCCGGCAAGGTCAATCCGACCCAGAGCGAGGCATTGACTATGGTTGCAGCACAGGTAATGGGCAACGACGCTACGATCGGTTTTGCGGCCAGCCAGGGCAATTTTGAACTCAACGTGTTTAAACCGGTTATCGTATATAACTTCCTGCAATCAAGCTACCTGCTCGCTGATGCCCTCGTTTCCTTTAACGACAAATGTGCAGTTGGCATTGAAGAAAACCAGGAACGTATTGACGCGCATCTGCGAAATTCCCTGATGCTTGTTACAGCGCTGAACCCGCACATCGGTTACGAAAACGCAGCAAAAATTGCCAAATCAGCCCACGCTAACGGGCAGACGCTGAAGGAAGCCGTACTTGAAAGCGGTATGCTTAATGAAGAAGAATTTGAATTGATCGTCGATCCGGCGAAAATGGTTTCCCCGAGTGAATAAATGATGGTAAAACAAAAGCCTCCCGGGCTGTGATTAGCCTGGGAGGCTTTTCTTATTCATCCGTACGCTTTCCTTCTTCGTAATGATACAACGGCAGCCGGTGGCTGATATAGTAGGCCGTGTAGACACCAAGTACGGCCATGACAAGCCATATCCACGCATGAAGACTGAACGAGGCGATGCCGCTGAAATACGCACCAATATTGGCACCGAATGAAATACTCGCCCCGTATCCCATCAGCCCTCCCCCAACCAGGGCAATGATAGCGACCCTTAGGGGGATTCCCGAAAACCGGATTTGGAGGTTCATCGCCAGAGTTACTACCGTTCCCATAATGACACCGACATTAATAATGCTCATGGAATCCATCAGCACCGGTTGATGAAGAGCAACAAACTGATCCTGTTCAAACCAGTATTTCCATTCGCTAACATCCATTCCAAGAGCCATCGCTACCTTTGAGCCCCATAGAGTAAAGGAGGCTGTCAGCTTCCACGGCTCTCCCTGCACGAGAAAGATTAGCGCGTTTAATACCGCCAGAATAACAGCGCCCACCCACAGCGGCCAGGAGCCGAAAATGATCCGGCTCCAGCTTGCAGCGGAAGGCAGGGGCGGAAGAGCCGGAGGTCGTGTCCGCTTTTTATGCACATACGAGCCAAAAGCAACTAATCCGAGAAAAACAACTTGAATCACCCAGGCCCATATGTAACCGATCCCCGTATCCACTGCCAGCGATACCGGCTCGAACGAAGGGAGGGACGTGTTCCAAAAACCAAAATGGGCGGCCCCTGCCACTGCCCCCGCCGTAAAGCCGGCCAATGTGCAAATCAAAGCGGTTCTGCCGCCCTCTGCTTCGTAAAATGAAGAGGGGGCAAGGCCGCTGCCTATTTCCATACCAAAACCGAAAATGAAAGCACCAGCTATCAATCCTACACTCACAGCGGAAAGTGCCGGAATAGGACCTGTTCCAAACAAAGCCGGGCTGATAATAAAAAGAGCAGCGGAAAAGGTCGATACGAGAATAAGCATCAGCATATGAGCCCGGAGCATTTCCGTATTGCCTTTTTCAATAATCTGCCGATAAACGGCCGAAAAGCCGAAGCGTGCATGAAAAAGGGAAAATCCAAGTAAAAAACCAATCCAGAGCAGAATGACATACTGCCAGCCTGATATCTGGTAAGACGTGAATGAAAGCACAAGAATGATCGTTAAGCATACTACAGAAATGATATTTTGTGGATTGTTTAAAACAGAGGTTTTTGCTGTCGCGTTCATTTTTTTCATTTATTTCTCCTGACTGGACCTGTATTAGAACTCCCTTCCTCTTTTTCCCTCACTGGAGCAATTCACACATCCAATATGAAAAACTCTCCAGCCGCGGCCGGAGAGTTTATGGTTCATTGACAATCGTATTTAATACAGCTCACTTAATGCGTTTTTGGTAAACGGTACCAGCTCTTCCGTTCTGCCTTCCTGCATCTTTTTCGCCCAGGCCGGATCCGTTAACAGTGGACGCCCAACTGCCACCAGGTCGAATTCATCGTTTTCAAGACGATTGACTAATTCCTGAATATCATCGTTTTCTGCTTTATCAAAGCTTGTAAAAACGCCGTTCAGCCCTACAGATCCTACTGTTACAGAAGGCTTGCCGGTTAAATATTTTGTCCAGCCGGCAAGATTCAGCGAAGAACCGTCAAATTCCGGCTCCCAGAAGCGGCGGGTGGAACAGTGAAAGACGTCTACGCCTGCTTCAGACAGCGGCTTCAGGAACTGGGAAAGTTCGTCTGCCGTGGCTGCAAGCTTCGCTTCAAAATCAGACATTTTCCACTGCGAAAACCGGAAGAAGATAGGGAAATCTTCACCTACAGCCCGGCGGCACGCTTCGATTACCTCCACGGCAAACCTGGTCCGTTCAACAAAGTTCCCGCCGTACTGATCCGTACGCTTATTGGTCTGCTCCCAGAAAAACTGGTCAATTAAATATCCATGGGCACCGTGGATTTCAATGCCATCAAAGCCAATACGCTTCGCCGCTGCTGCAGCATCTGCATAAGCCTGCACAAGCTCATCAATTTCTTCCACTGTCAGCGGCGTTGATACAGCTTCCCCGCTTAAAGCTAAACCGGAGGGTCCAATTGGCATAGCCTCAGAGTTTGGCTCTGCTCCTACTGGCCTTGTCATGCCTACGTGCCAGAGCTGGGGAATGATTTTTCCTCCCGCTTCATGCACTGCTTCTACAACCTTTTCCCATCCTTCCAGGGCTTTTTCACCGTAAAAGGCCGGCACTCCCGGGTCTTCCACGCTAGCCGGGTGGTTGATGCCGGTTCCTTCTGTCACAATCAGTCCCACATTATTTTCAGCCCGGCGCCGGTAATAGGCGACCACGTCTTCATTTGGTACACCGCCCGGCGAAAATCCTCTTGTCATCGGGGCCATTACTGTTCTGTTTTCAAGATGCAGATCTTTTATTTGAAAGGGTTCAAATAAAGGAGCTGCCACTTGCTGGTTGGATGTTTCCTCTGTCATTATTACGACTTCCTTTCTCCTGCCACAAAATATAAGTAGTATTCAAAAGTCAGTATGCACGCATCGTTTTTCCAAATGCAACTTATCCGCTCAAGGAATATACTTTTTTGACACTAATTTCCCGGAACCCGTTTGCGTTTTGTTGATAAGTGGTATTCTTTACTAGATTACTTACATAGGTACAAATACCTTAAGGAGGACATAATATGTCAGATAAAGCGACAAAGATTATTCAGGAATCGCTCGATGCACTGATGCAGGATGAGACTTTCCTGCCCGACTATGAAGGACAGGAGCGTGAAACGGCTTTTTCTTCTCTTATTTCCATCCTTTCCACTCCCAATCATGTACACAAATCGTTTCTTCGCGTTTCTCTTCAAAACGGCGAAGTTGTTCGCGTACCGGCGTACCGGGTCCAGCATAACGACACTATGGGACCTTACAAAGGCGGTATCCGTTTTCATGAAAGCGTCGATGAAGACGAAGTTTCCTCTCTTGCTTCTCTTATGACTATTAAAAATGCTCTGCACGACGTGCCATTTGGCGGCGGCAAGGGCGGTATCAGCATTAATCCAAAGGAATTCAGTAAAAAGGAATTAAACCTCGTGTGCAAAAAATACGTGCAGTATTTCAATGATGTAATCGGTCCGGATAAAGACATTCCCGCTCCTGACGCCGGCTCAGGCGCCAGGGAAATGGACTGGATGATGGCTGAATACAAAAATATTAATCCCGGCGTTCCCTACCGGGGCAGCTTCACCGGGAAAAGTGTTAAAAACAGCGGGTCCCTTGGCCGAAGGGAAGCCACCGGTAAGGGAGTTTATTTCACTTTACGCTACCTGCTGCATGACTTTTTGAAAAACCGGCGCGATGAATTCCAGACTTCGGAAAATAAATTTTTCAGGACGGCCCTTGAATTTTACGGCCGGCCGCTTACCATAGCTGTCCAGGGCTTCGGAAACGTCGGTTCAGTTACTGCCTTGCAGGCATACAACTGCGACTACCTCGATACGAAAGTGGTTTCCGTAAGCGACCAGAATGTCACCCTGTACAATGAAGACGGCCTCGATGTGCCTGCTCTCCTCGACTTCTCCAACGATCATGATGGGGATCTTCCTACAACAGAGGAAGAAATTCATGACCTTGGCATTAGCGCAGATATACGGGACCGTGACGATATTCTTTCCCTCGAAGTCGATGCTTTATTTTTCGCCGCTCTCGGCGGGGTCATTCATAAAGATAATGTTCAGGACGTTAAAGCCTCTATTCTTATTGAAGGCGCCAACTCTCCTATTACTTCCGAAGCCGATGCCATTTTGGCTGAACAGGGAGTCGTCATTATTCCTGACATTCTTGCCAACGCCGGTGGTGTTATCGTATCCTATTCCGAATGGCTCCAAGGGCGGGAAACGCTTTATTACTCTGAAGAGCAGGTTACAAAGATTTTGTACGATAAAATGAAAGAAACGATGGATCGTGTGCTTCCCCAGTTTTTTGGTGATCCATTCGCTCTCCGCCAAAACTGCTATATTCATTCCATCACATCACTCTGTACGATGCTCCACATGCGCGGAAAATTGTATTAATTCCATAAACGAAGACCGTGCGGCAGCCGCACGGTCTTTTCTGTAAAAATGCCCCGGCCTCCAACGCGGTTGGAAAGGCCGGGGCTCTCTTTTTTAGCCAGCATTAGCTGCCCAGTTTTTGAACAAATTCTTTAGCTACGGCTTCTGTCGATTGCGGGTTTTGTCCCGTGATCAGGAAACCATCAGATTCCACGTGTTCACTCCAGTTTGGTGCCGTGACGAATTCGGCTCCAAGCTCACGCAGACGGCTTTCAAGCAGAAATGGCATGTGTGCTGTAAGGCCGGTATCTTCTTCCTCAGAGTCTGTAAAAGCGTTCACCCGCTTACCGGAAACCAACGGCTCCCCGTTTGAAAGAGTAACGTTAACCAGCGCTGCCGGTCCGTGACAGACGGAAGCCACGTATTTATCCGCTTCATAAAATTCACGGATCAGATCCTGGACTTTTTGACTCTCCGGCAGATCAAACATTGCGCCGTGCCCTCCAGGAATAAAAATGGCATCAAAATCTGAAGCAGAAACGGTATCCACTTTCACTGTCTCTTCGAGATATTTTTCTGCATCCAGGATTTCCTGGCGCGTTTCCTGCTGCACGCTTCCTTCATCAATTGGCGGCTTGCCGCCATCTACACTTGCGATAGTCACATTGTAGCCTTTGTTTTGAAACTCAATGTAAGCTTCCGCGAATTCGGAAAGCCATATGCCTGTTTTTGCTTCATTGTTCACTTTGGAATGACTTGTTACAACCATTAATACGTTTTTTGCCATGACGATTGTCACCCTTTCCACAATTACCTTATGATTTAGCATAAAGGAATGTAAAGATGATTTTCCTCTCCCCCATCTTTTTAAACATCCTTCAAGCTGTTGCAGAACCTATTCTAACTATATCCGGCAGCCATGCAAAGTAAACTGCTCACGCTCAGCCATTCCACTGCAGCATCTGGGCACCTGTTAAAAAGATAATCGCTATGATCGTCCAAATGAGGGGGCAGGAGGAAGCTTCCCTTTAAACAAAACAAAGCGCGCTACCGAAGCAGCACGCTTTTAGGTTATTCTGAAGGACGTTCGCGGAGTTCTTCTCCGTTCTTTCCTTCATAGCGGCGACCCCATCCAGTAATCGCTGCAAGCAGCATGATTAAGACGAGAAACCACCCCTGGAAGACGAAAGGAAATACTGCCGTAGGCTCGACCACCGGCAGCCAATTGTACTGCTCCTGCATCGTCTGGATCGTAGACCAGCCAAGAAGCACCGGAGCTCCCCATGGGAAAATGTAGCCGAGCGCCGATGTTACCGCATCAAGCAGGTTCGCCCGGCGGTAACGGTGGATCCCGTACTTTTCCCCGATATCCCGGACAAACGGAGCCGCTGCAATTTCTGCAGCCGTGTTAATAGTAATGGAACTGTTCAAGAGAGCTACTATACCCCACATGGACAGCTCTGCCCGGCGTACAGAATTTTTAATCCAGCGAACCAGGCCATTGGTAATCGCCTGCATCGTTCCGCCGAGTCTCATCAAATAAGCTGCAGCCACAATTAATAATATCAAAATGGCCATGTTCACATATCCGGTGATACCATCGATTAACGCCCCTTCGACTACCGCATCTGCTTCAGGGTTAAAACGAATAATATCCGAAAATGAACCCAGACCGGTAATGACGATTAACGGAATGGCAGATACAATCCCCCATGTTAATGAAGTAATTAAATGTTGGCCGGATAATGCCAATATAAGCACGAGCAGAAAAGGCAGAAGCATGATCAGGCCACCCGGCGAAACATCTTCCACCACGTTTGCCGAAGAAACGCCGGAGACTGCACCTCCGTCTCCCCCGCCGAAAACTGCAAACAATACTGCACTTGGAATCGCTGCCGCGATCGCGTACTTGAACCGGCTTCTTACTACACCCGGTACGTCTGCATTCTGGGTCGTTGCGGAAACGATTGTCGTATCAGAAACTGGCGCAAGATTGTCGCCAAAAACTGCACCGGCAAGTATCGCAGCGAACAGCATTACCGGATCTGCCCCTGTAGCTACGCCGGCTGGAAACATCAGTGTACAAAACGCCACGGTCGTCCCGTAGCCGGTGCCGACTGCTGTAGAAAAGACTGCAGCAAGCAGAAATGTTACTGCGGTGAAGAGGCCGCCTGTCACGCCTGTTGCTATCCCTGTCCAGACAAGCCCTTCCACCAAACCGCCTACCTGGAGCACCTGTGCAAACATCCCCGCATAAAACCATGCCACCATGGCGATGACACCAATCGGCTGCGCCAGACCGTCAAACAGGCCCTGGGCGTAGTCAGCCCACCGGCTTTTACAAAACAGCATGCCAAGGGTCAGTCCGATGACTGCCCCCAGTACCAGTCCAATCTCAGAGGAAAGCTGAAGAACACTGGTAGTGATCGCCCAGACTACAAAAAACAACAATGGTACTGCAGCTCCAAAAGCCCCAAGCCTGAAATCCAATTTTTCGATAGATTTTGCCCCTACGGCTCTCTCTAACTTTTCTTCTTGTTCTGCCATATGGAAAACTCCTATGTATAATATTTATTCAGCACGAAAACCATTCTACCACTCCTGTGCCTGTTTGTAATGGACAAACGTACACCTTGAAAAGAATTTCAAAAACAATTAAAAAGCTGCCCGTAAAAATGGCAGCTTTTTTAACAGTATTTTAGTACGGCACATTTATTTTACAACAAGCACGGGGTGCCGGATCTGCTCCACAATTTTTCTGCTGACGCTGCCAATAACCATTTTCTGCAAAGGATTCAGCCCTCTGCTTCCTACAACAACACAATCAAATTCGTATTCGTTGGCATATTCACTAATAGCCGCTGCCGGATCCCCGTGTAGCACCACTTTTTCTGCTCTCATTCCTTCTGCGCTCAGTCGTTCGACCGCCGGCTGCAGAATTTCTTCTTCATTCTGCTGCTGAATGTATAATTCATGCTCACTCAGCCTGCTTGATTTCGGCTGCGCGGAGGTAGTCGCGTAGACTAGCTCCACATAGATTTCGGAAAGCTCCGGCGCAATGCTTTCAATAGCTTTTTCCACCGCCCGGGCAGAGTGATCGGAACCGTCTACTGCAATTAACAGTCGTTTAAACATACAAGCATCCCCCTGTTACTTTGCTCTCGATTTCCTGCTTTTAATTTACTGTTCCCGATTTTCAGTCAATTTATACGGCATTTGTCCTGCAATGCCGGCAACATTTATTAACATCCAAGCTTTATTGATTCTTCCACTTTAACATACCATATTTTTACGTATGAATATTGATACCGCTTTTCTCCTACCCATATTTTCATGATATGGTAGAGAAAACACTACGGAGAGGAAGTTTCATGTGGGATATATAGAAAACCTAAGGCGGCTCGTCGGAAAAGAAACAGTAATTCTCGTGGGCGCTATCGTTATTGCAGAAAACGATGAAGGCCATATTTTACTGCAGGAAAGAACCTCTCCTCCGGGGAGCTGGAGCTTTCCCGGAGGCTTAATGGAACTCGGAGAATCAGCCGAAGAAACAGCAGTCCGGGAAACCCTGGAAGAAACAGGTCTGCGCGCCGTTGGTCTCCGCCTGTTTAATGTATACTCCGGTGAGGATACGTTTGTGGTGGCACCGAACGGGGATCCTTTTTACTGTGTAATTGTTGCCTACACCGCTGATCATCTGGAAGGCATCATCCAGCCTGACCCTAATGAATCAGCTTCGGTGGCTTTTTCAGATCCTGAGGCCCTGCCCGAAACAATTGTAAGCGGCCAGCAGGCAGTGATGAAGGATTACCTGCGCAGCAAATATTCGATTGATGTATAAAGAAGCACGCCTCTCCCAACAGGAAAAGGCGTGCTTTTAAATACTTTTGTACAGAGTTTCTGCAGTATTTATCCCGTTTTGAATACAGGCGGCAATACCAACCCCATAATATGAAGCACCAGCCACGTAAACGCCCGGAAACTTTTCTTTCAGCAGCCTTTCAAGCTCTCCGACAGCTGACTGGTGCCCGATGTGATAATTTGGCATCAGCTGTTCCCAGTCTGTTACTTCCAGCCTTACCGGCTCCTGTTCAATATGAAGGCTTTTCTTCAGGTCATTTAGCGCTGTCTGCTTTATCTGTTCTTCTCCACCTTCCTGCATTCGTTGATACGCAGGCTTGGAGCTTTTGTAAAATAAACGCACCAGCACATTTTCCCCTTTCGAGGTATGGGTCCATTTCCGGTTGCTCCATGTGCATGCATTACATTCAAGGTCGCTGTTCTCAGAAACGATAAATCCTGTCCCGTCCGGAGGCAGACTGTCCGGCGGCAGGGAAAAACCCGCATACACACTTAAAAGAGATGAACTCTGGAACTCGTTAAATATTTTTGTCATCTCCTCATCCTGCAGTATACGTGCCGCAGTCCGGTGCGGTGCAGCTATAACTATCGCATCTGTCTGCAGGCTTTCTCCGTTGTCGAGCTTCACCTGATACGCTTCGTCTTTCTTTTTAATGTGCTCCACCTGCCGTCCAAGCAGCACCTCTGTTTCGGTTAATTTTGAAAGCAGCGCCTCCGGCAGCGAAGACAAACCATTTCGGAAGGAAATAAATTTTTTCCCTCCGCCTGCTCCGAACGTTTTTTTGTTTTTCGCCACTCCCCGCATAATACTTCCAAAATCGTTTTTATAATCCACGAGATACGGAAGTGTCGATGCCATGGTAAGTGAGTAAATATCCCCCGAGTACACGCCGGACAAAACCGGTGCAATTTGATTTTTCACCAGTTCACGGCCCAGGAAGGATTCGAGGAACTCTCCCACGGAGCTTTCTTTCGTGAACTTTTTATTCTTTTTTACGTAATCCCCAAGTGCCTGAACCTTTCCCTTCCAGGAAATAAGCGGACTTTTTAAAAGCGACACTGGCCCCGGTGGAATACCAAAGACGGCATCCTTTGGAAGCGGATACAGCTGATCTTTTACATACAGGTACGACACTCCGGTGCTGTTATAAACCATTTCTCCTTTGAGTCCCAACTCTTTAACCAGCGGAAGCACCGCGCTGTGCCTGGCTACAACAGAATCCGCCCCCGTCTCCATAATAAAATCTTCATGATGGACGGTTCGTATTTTACCGCCTGCTTTTTCTTCTTTTTCCACAAGTGTCAATTCAATATCGCTGCCGCTTTCCAACTTCCATTTCTGCAGGTAATACAGAATAGTAAGCCCTGTAATTCCCCCGCCGACTACGGTAATACGTTTCATCAGTCTTCCTCTTTTCTGCATTTTAACGATTTTGTGCTATACCTAAAATTATGCCGCCGTTCTTTATTTGATGCAAATATATAAAATAATTTCATGCATTCGTTTACAAATGTTTACAAAGAGACAGAAACAGGTAATGGTATCAGGCTGAGAACTGCTATTTTTGAAAGGAGAAATAATTATGGGAAAATTAAACGGAAAAACAGCTATTATAACTGGTGCTGCGAACGGAATTGGAAAAGCTACAGCTGCGGTGTTTGCCGAAGAAGGAGCAGAAGTTATTTGCGCTGATGTGAATGAAAATGATTTGCTTGAGACTGTCTCCTCCATCAATAATAATAACGGCAGAGCTGCTTCTGTTAAGCTTGACGTTTCAAGCGAATCAAGTGTTCAGGAGTTTGCAGACCATATGAAAAGCACTTACGGCACTATCGATATTTTGTTTAACAACGCCGGGATTGATCAGGAGGGCGGCAAACTTCATGAGTACCCGGTCGAATTATTCGACCAGATTATGAGTGTTGATCTTCGTGGAACCTTTTTAGTGAGCAAATATTTAATCCCGTTAATGCTTGAAGACGGGGGCTCTATTATTAATGTCTCTTCTATGTCCGGGCTTGCTGCCGACCTGGACCGTTCAGGCTATAACGCTGCCAAAGGCGGTATCACAAACATGACAAAGGCAATAGCAATTGATTATGGCCGGAATAAAATCAGGGCAAACGCCCTCGCCCCCGGTACTATTGAAACTCCGTTGATTGATAATCTTGCCGGAAGCCAGGAGGAAGAAAGCGGCCGGCAGTTCCGCGAGGCCCAAAAATGGGTGACTCCAATGGGACGCCTTGGAGATCCAAGGGAAATGGCCACGGTAGCCCTTTTTCTTGCCTCGAACGACAGCTCCTTTGTTACCGGTGAAACTATTTTAGCCGACGGTGGGTTGATGGCCTACACCTGGCCGGGAAAAATGCTGTTTGAACAAGGATGGAAAGAAAGCACCGAATAATTCCTCATAACTAAGAGCCGTTTTACGTCTTCGGACATAAAACGGCTCTTACATTTTCTTGTTTAATCTATTTTTTATAAAGCTGTATGTGTTAGCTTTAAGCTTCATCGTACGTATATCGCACCACATATTTATTGGAGCGCAGCTTTCTTATTTCTACGAGCGGTCCCAGTTCGTATCCGTTGTGCCAGTTTTCTTCCAGCTTTGCTTTGAGACAGCCGGCCTGAAACTTTGAGTGGAAGGTCTTTTTCCAGTATATCCAACGTGGTTTGGTTTCCTGCACTAGAATTTCTACTCCTTTATCATATATTTAAGTTTGTTTTTTCTCTACATATTGTACTCCCAATTGCTTTATTTGTTAAGCATAATGAGTTATCCACACAAAAACCCCGCAGTCAAAAAACTGCGGGGTTTTATGATTTCTTTCAGCCAATCAACTCTTCATCTTCCCGGTGTTTAATCTGCCTGCTCGTGCGCTCTTCTTCCTTATCACGCATCCGGTGGGCAAGACGTGCTGAAGCACTCGAAGCGATGCTTGCAACCAGGTCATCTAAAAAGGTGTGCACTTTGTCTTCGCTCGTGTCCAATTCGTTAATGATACCGTCTTTGGCTTTATCCAAATAACCAAATGTAGTAACGGCTATACTTCCGAACCCAAATACCGAACCAAGCGCCACCGTTTCGTCAATACCAAAAAGGCCTTCATCCGTATCAACCAGCGACTGTAGTGGCTCGGACAGCTGATTATTTTCGGCCAGCTTGTCGATTTCCACGCCCACCAGGATAGCATGCTGAATTTCCCTTTTATACAGTACAGCATCCACGCTTTCCAGGCAGTCATCCATCGTCAGATTCGGTGCGTATTTGGCCTGCATATTATATACGATATCTGCAATGTCCTGAAGGGAAACTCCGCGCTCCTCGAGCATGTCCCTTGCTGCTTTTTCTACTTTTTCACTTGATACTTTTTCTTTAGTCATATTGCTGCCTCCTTTGTCGAGTGCAATCCGGAATACATAAAAGCCCTTAAAATTATGTTACAATAGCTATTGCAACAATAAGGGACTTCACTAATACTATTTCCCTATGAAAGGATTGTGAAACGTCATGGACGGTACCCAGCAGGATGTCACATTTCACAGCGAAATATTGGATCACTCTTTTGATTTACGTATCTACACCCCGGATGGATTCACTCCTATGTCTACATATCATTTAATCATCGCCCAGGACGGTAAGGATTACTTCCGGCTCGGCCATTTAGTCCGTTACGCCGAGCAGGCGATGGAGGAAGGAGCGCCCGACACGGTAATCGTAGGAGTGCCCTATCCTTCTGTGCGCCAGCGCAGACACTGGTACCACCCCGATGAAGAGGGCCATAATGATTACCTTCAATTTATGGCCTCAGAACTCCTTCCGTTCATGGAAAAAGAGTACCACGCTGAGCCTTCACCTGAAGCAAGGACGCTGCTTGGTGATTCACTTGGAGGCACAGTTTCTTTAATGGCTTCTCTCCGCTATCCTAACATTTTTCAACGGATTGTGATGCATTCACCGCTCGTTAACGAAACGGTATTCGATGCTTTGAAAAACTCAGAGGACTGGCCTTCCTTTACGATGTACCATACCATTGGGACTGAAGAACAGGAGGTAGACACGACGGCCGGCACGGTCGAAGATTTTCTGAAACCGAACCGTGATTTGTATGAATACCTTTCTGCCAAAGCATCCCATTATCATTACAAAGAGCTCGAGGGCGGGCATTTATGGAAGGTATGGGAGCAGGACGTGCTTCGTTCGCTTGCTTACATGTTTGATATCGAACTGGATTGAGAAAGGACTGCGTTTTATGATTGAAGTATATGAAGTAAGTAACAGACAGCAGCTCGAAGATGCCTTCCGGGTCCGTTTTGACGTTTTCGTCGAGGAACAGAATGTGCCCGAGGAAGAAGAAATTGATGAATTTGAAGAAGAAGCTGTCCATTTCGTCGTATACGACGGCGACCAGGCAATTGGAGCATCCCGGCTCCGGTTTGAAGAGGACTACGCTAAAGCGGAACGTGTATGTATTTATTCTTCCTTCCGTGGGACCGGAAGCGGCCGTCTGCTGATGCAGGCCATGGAATATAAAGCACTGGAAATGGAAAAGCCTGTCATGAAGCTCAATGCACAAAAATATGCTTCCGGATTTTATCAATCCCTCGGGTACGAAGTCACGTCCGGTGAGTTTATGGATACCGGCATCCCTCATGTGGAAATGAAAAAGTCGCTTAGCTGGTGAGCATCTCTGCTCACCTTTTTTTCGTTTTCGACTTTCGTACCTTCACTCTTTTTTCTCCCCGCTGCTTTCGTATCCATTTAATAAACCGCCAGATTTTTTCATCAGCCCGCAGCTGTTCAATAGTGTTCAGCCTTACGGCCAGCTCTTTGTTACTGTATAAAGCATGTATCTGCCGGTGACAGGCTTTACACAGCCAGGCAGTTGCCCCGTGTGTCCCTCCTTCATCCTTTGGCACCAGGTGGTGTACTGTGCGTTCGACTTCCTCCCGTCCGCAAAGCTCGCACGTTCCCACCGATTTTCCCTGTTTCAACCACTTCCCCTCCTTGTCCGTAATAAAAAGAGAACTGCCGGACGGCAGCTCCCTCAGGCAAGCGTATGAATGCGCCGCCCCTTTTTATTTTCTTCTTCTAAAATACGCTCATACCTTTTTTCGAGTGACCGATACGCTTGTTGCTGCTCACTCGAATATCGTTTCGGTTCTACGGGCTGCACCCGCTGAATGCGGCGTACTCCCGGCTTTACCGGCGGCTGCTGGCGGTTAGCATAATGAACAGCTGATGCGTTAATATATGGAACTACAAGTGCCATGTTCAGACCCTCCTCCACTGCTTACAATGATGGATTGAAGAAAAAATGATCACTAGTATTCTTTACCCTTTTTTCCATATATTAAGCACCGGAAACGGTTATTTAATCGTAATAATACCGTCTTCCTCTGCCCGGACAGTTTTTCCACTCTCTACACTGACAGTATATTCTTTATCCAGATTGGTGAACACTACCGGTGTCGTTGTAGAGGCTGCTTCCTGACGGATTTTCTCAAGGTCAGCTTTAACTAGTACATCTCCCTGCTTCACCCTATCGTTTTCTGTCACAAAGACTTCGAAGCCTTCCCCTTTCATATTAACCGTATCCAGTCCGATATGAATAAGAATCTCTGTGCCTTCATCGGTTTGCATCCCTACAGCGTGCTTCGTCGGGAACACTGTAGTAATAGTGCCGTCGGCAGGCGCATGAAAGATGCCTTCTTCCGGCACAATTGCAAATCCGTCTCCCATCATTTTTCCAGAAAACACTTCATCTTCCACTTCATCGATACGGAGCAGCCGTCCGGAAGCCGGACTTGTAATGGACATAGCCTGGATATCTTCAGCAGAAGCAGTGTTCATTGCAGTAGCAGCTGTTTCTTTTTCTGCAATCGGTTCAGGCGTTTTCCCTGCAATAACGTCCTGCATCTGGGACTTAATCGCATCTGATTTAGGACCAAAAATCGCCTGAACGTTATTGCCGACTTCCATTACGCCGGAAGCGCCCAGTGCTTTAAGCTGATCTTTATTCACTTTATCTTTTTCGTTGACTGTGATCCGGAGTCTTGTAATGCAGGCGTCCAGGTGTTTTAAATTTTCCTGCCCGCCAAACGCAGCGATGATTTCTCTTGGCAGTTCATCGTCAGAAGCTGCACCAGACATTCCAGTGGCTCCTTCTGTGGCTGCTTCACGTCCCGGAGTCATCAGGTTGAATTTTTGAATAGCAAACCGGAATCCAAAGTAGTAAATTAACGCAAAGCATAGTCCAACCGGAATAACGAGCCACCATTCTGTCCGGTTCGGTACAATCCCGAAGAGCAGAAAGTCGATAACCCCTCCGGAGAAGGTCATGCCAATTTTGACATCAAGCAGCTGCATAATCATAAAGGAAAACCCGGCAAAAATCGCATGAATCGCAAACAAAAGCGGTGCTACAAACAAGAAGCTGAATTCAAGCGGCTCAGTAATACCTGTCAGAAACGAAGTCAATGCCGCTGAACCCATGATACCTGCAACCATCTTTTTATTTTCCGGACGGGCGCAGTGGTAAATGGCGAGGGCCGCAGCCGGAAGACCAAACATCATGAACGGGAATTTTCCTGTCATGAACGTTCCGGCAGTAAAAGGCACCCCGTCCTTCATCTGTTCAAAGAAAATTCGCTGATCTCCGTTGATCGTATCTCCTGCATCGTTCACATAGCTTCCAAACTCAAACCAGAATGGTGAATAGAAAATATGGTGCAGACCGAAGGGTACGAGTGAACGTTCCATTACGCCGAAAATAAATGCTGAAAGCGTTTGGTTTGATTCTGTCACATAGAGGGACAGGGAATTCAATCCGCTTTGAATCGGAGGCCATGCCAGTGTCAAAGCAGCACCGATTATCAGACCGCCAACAGCAGTAGCAATAGGAACGAATCTTTTTCCTGCGAAAAATCCTAAGTAGGTTGGCAGATTAATATTATAAAAGCGCTGATACATCACTGCTCCTAATATACCGGCGATTATTCCTCCAAACACCCCTGTCTGAAGTGTGGGAATACCAAGCACTGACGCGTAGCCCGGCTCTTAAAGCATATCTGTATTAACATTTAATAACACGCTCATCGTAACGTTTATAATCATAAACCCGATCAGTGCCGCAAGAGCTGCAACTCCGTCTCCTGCAAGGCCAAGCGCTACACCGACTGCAAATAATACCGCTAAATTATCAAATACTACCCCACCGGCTTCCGACATCAGCTCGGCAATTAATTCTGCCGGAGCGGAAGTCAGAAATGGCAGCAGTTCGATCATTTGCTCTTCCTGCATAGCGGTACCGATAGCAAGAAGCAGACCGGCTGCTGGAAGAAGAGCAACCGGAAGCATCAGGGCGCGCCCGATACGTTGAAGTACTCCAAATGACTGTTTCCACATATGTATCTCTCCTAACTATTTTTTTGGAAGACTCATCACTGACCACAGGTCTCAGTGCACAAAAAAAGGCATGAGAGATACACTAATCGCGAGGTCACAAAGAGAAAAGAAGCTAATTCTTTCTCCCTTTGGTTTAAACGCGATCAGCATTCTCTCATGCCTGCTTTACCAGTAACACGGAACACTAGATCAATATTTTCGTTTCGATGAAAGCCTTTGCAGATGAATGGTTAAATAAACGGCTTCGCCTTCTGGTATCGTCGTCTGCAAAGCACGCTGCATCGTTCGTATGAGCTTCCAGGACAAATTATAGCAGAAGGGATACTCTGCCTGCAACATTTTTTTTAATGGCTCAGACGCCTCTTCGAACTCACCGTTTCTTACCCTTGCGACAGCCTGCTGCAGATGACGGAACAGCCGGCGGTGGTCTAAATCTTCCGGCGACAGCTGAATATCAAGAGCCCGCTCCACCATTACTGTCATATCTTTTACAAGCCGCGTATAAGCGTTCACCTGGTCAAGCGGTGTTCTCGTTACTGCCCCGTGCAGGTGCAGGGCAATAAACCCTTTTTCCTCTTCCGGAAGCCGCACCCCTGTCCATTGTTCAATTTCGTCAATGATCCATCCGGCCGCACGGTATTCTTTTTCATAAGCAAGCTGGGTTTCTTTTAAAAACGGATTGCTGATTGTGAGACCTTTTTTTGTTCTCTCAAGTGCAAAACTGAGGTGGTCCGTTAACGCCACATGAATGTGCTCTTCAAACGTTTCCGCCCACTCTGCTTCAAGCACCTGCAGAATTTCCGTAATACAGGCGATAAATGTCTCATCGATATGCTCGATTAACTGTCGGTACTGCGTCTGTTCATTTTCGTTTTTCAGTATGAAAAACTTTTCCGGCGCCCCGGCATCGATGAGGTCTCCCGGGCGCTTGGAAAAACCGATCCCCCGCCCGGTAAGAATAACTTCCCCGTAGTCCTCATGTTCTGCAATAACAACGTTATTGTTTAACCCTTTAATTACTTTCATCCTTTACCACCATGTTCCTGCTGATCTGATTTACATACCGTATGCGTGATAGCCTCCGTCGACATGGATAACTTCACCTGTAATTCCACTCGACATCCTGCTCATCAGAAAAGCAGTGGTGTCCCCAACCTCTTTTTGGGTAACCGTACGCCGCAGCGGCGCATGCTCCTCCATGGCCTTGATGGTGTCGTTAAAGCCGGAAACGCCTTTAGCTGCCAGCGTACGAATCGGGCCGGCCGAAATTGCATTGACTCTAATGTCGTCTGCACCCAGATCGTTCGCCAAATACCGGGTACTAGCCTCTAAAGAAGCTTTCGCTACGCCCATGACGTTATAATTGTTCACGATCCGCTCTGCGCCGAGGTAGCTCATCGTAACAAAAGAGCCTCCCTCTGTCATTAAATCAAACTCTTTTACAGCCTTTGCAACTGCAGTGAAGGAATACGCACTGATTTCCTGAGCGAGTAAAAATCCTTCACGCGTAGCATTTAAGTATTCACCCTCGAGCTCTTCTCTTTTCGCATACGCCAGGGAATGAACGACGCCGTGAATGGTCCCTGCTTCTTCTTTAATTTTTGCAAAGCATTCGCGGATCTGCTCATCGTTAGTGACGTCACACTGAACAACGAGTGGTTCTTTCTGATCCAGCGAATCCGCCAATTTTCTGACACTTTTTTCGGTGCGCTGCTGGCCGTATGTAAATACTAAATCAGCTCCTGCCTCTGCCAGGCTTTCCGCTGCTCCCCAGGCTATGCTTCTTTTATTGGCAACACCCATCACGACAAACGTTTTTCCTTCAAGTGATAATTGCATCGTTGTCTCTCCTTTAGATATGATTGTATCAATATCAAATAATTTCTTTACCTTTATATCATTGAACCGCCGGGCTGTCCAACAGCCGTTATATTTTTTCAGAAGGGAGAGGTCTGAGTGAACAGACACTTTGACTTTATTAGCGACATTCACGGCTGTGCGTACGAAATGACCGAAATGCTTTCAGTACTCGGCTATGATCATAATCAAAATTACATGCACCCCGGCGGTCGTCAGCTTGTCGTCGTTGGCGACATCACAGACCGCGGGCCAAATTCTATGGATGTCATCCGTATAACAGACCAAATGGTTAAAAGCGGAAACGCCCTGTATTTGCCCGGAAACCATTGTGACAAACTGTACCGCTGGTTTTTAGGGCGGCCGGTCCAGGTAGGTCACGGGCTTGAAAAAACCATTCAGGAGTGGGAAGCACTCCTCCCGGGTGAGCGGCAGGAGATAAAGCAGAAGTTTATGGACTTGTTTGAGCAGGCACCGCTGTACCAGCTGTTCGACAATGAAAACGTTCTTGCTTCCCATGGCGGTATGCAGGAGGATCTGATCGGCCGAACGGACCGCAGAACCCGGAGTGTAGTTTTATACGGACCGACAAAGCTAAACGCCAGTCGCGAGCCTGAGCGTATAGACTGGGCTCCCTCCTACCGCGGCAGGCCTTTCATCATTTACGGCCACACCCCTGTATGGAAAGCCAGACTCGTCGGCCGGACCTTAAATATTGATACAGGCTGTTCATTTGGAAACAAGCTTACCGCCTACCGTTACCCGGAACATGAATTCGTTGAGGTCCCTTCCACTCTGCCGCTGCAGCCGGATCACTTAAATACCTTCAGCCGATGAGAAGCCAGAAAATCATTAATATCTTCAGGGGGCGGAGCCGTAACGTTGACCATTGTTTCCTGTACCGGGTGAAAGAAATCCAGACGGCAGGCGTGCAGTGCCTGCCTGTTCAAGTATTCATTTTTATTTCCATACAGCGTATCACCGGCAAGTGGAAAGCCGGACACAGAAGCATGCACCCGGATCTGGTGCGTCCGGCCGGTTCCCAGCCCGAACTTTAAGACTGTGTGTTCAGGAAGTACTTCAATCACCTCTGCGGTAGTCACAGCTCTTTTACCGTCCGTTGCTGCCACCTGTTCCACCAGACTGTTCGTGCTCGGGCGGATCGGAACATCAATATACGTAAATTCCTGCGGCCATCTACCTTCGACGATCCCGATGTATTCTTTGGCTCCGGAATCCATATGTTTTTCCATTCGGGAGTGGGCATATGCATGACAGGCAAACGGCACGATGCCGCTCGTTCCGCGGTCGAGCCTTGAAACCGGATGAATGGCAGACTGTATGCCTTTGCTTCGCAGATAGCCGGCAAGTCTCCCTGCCAGTGATTCCTCCCCTGCTGCTCTACCGGGAAGCGTCGGCAGTCCCGCAGGCTTGTTGACGATGATTACGTCTTCATCCTCATACAACACCTCCAGCTGCTCCCGGGACTCTTTAAAATGAGCAGGAACAGTTCCTGACGGTATGCATATCTGCAGCTCGTCCCCGGCGTTTAACCGGTCGTTCCCCCGGCTTGCTTTCCCATTTATATACATAGGAAGTGTATCTATTTTTTTCCATACGCGCCGTGAGACATCTTTGTACTGGCTCAAAAACCTTTTTACCTCCAGGTTTTCTGCCCCAGCAGGCACGCTCCATGTAATCATCCGCATCCTTTTACTCCCCGATAAACGATTCCTTCACGCGCTTCCAGAAAGGAAACGGGCGGAAGCGGGCGAATCGTACTTTTTCCTCTGCCACCCGGTACTGAATGGACTCAATCCCCTGATCGACAAGAGTGATGTGATCAATAGTGATCTGCATATCCACATCGTTTACCGGGCGCAGAAGACAGGTATGGTGCTGCGGCAGAATTAACGGCGAGCCGATCGTCCGGTAAACCCGGTTATTAATGCTTGCCATTTCGGCTATTTGAATACTTGATAAGGAGGGGTGCAGAATCGCTCCCCCCAGGGATTTGTTATACGCCGTGCTTCCGGAGGGCGTGGAAATACATAAGCCGTCTCCGCGAAACGTTTCAAAATGCTCGCCTTTAATATCTACATTGCACACGAGGGAGCCCTCGAGCGTTTTTACCATACATTCATTTAAGGCTAAGTACCGTTCGAATCTCGTATGTTCATTGTAACGGACAATCACCTCAAGCAGCGGGTACTCCACCACCTGAAACGGCGTTTTTGCAAGGTGAATCACCAGCTTCTCCACTTCTTCAGGCTGCCAGTCTGCATAAAAACCGAGGTGGCCGGTATGTATACCTACAAAGCAGACATCTTCAAGTGATTCATAATAATGATGGAACGCCTGCAGCAGTGTGCCGTCGCCCCCTACAGTAATAACAATATCCGGATGAATTTCGTCATGAATCAGACCGAATTCGTTCAGGTACGAAAGCACTTTGTCCCTGATTTCATTGGAGGTGTCATCTCCCCGGGACGTAACATTATATCGCATATTTTCATCGGTGGACGGGATACTCATGTATTTGGACCCTCACTTTCCCTGTTTTGCATATAGATACGCTGTGCTTCCCGTACCTCGCCTTTAATTTTGGACATTTCTTCATCGAGCTGAAACGCAGCTTCGGCAGCCCGCTGCAGCCGGTGTTTTATATCTTCCGGAATTTCACCGCTGTACTTGTAGTTTAAAGAATGTTCAATAGTAGCCCAGAAATTCATCGCCATTGTCCGCACCTGAATCTCTGTGAGAACGTCTTTGCGGCCGTCAATCGTATGCACAGGATAGGAAACAACCATATGAAAAGATCGGTAGCCGCTCTCTTTTTTTTCCTTAATGTAATCCCGTTCCTCCAAAACCTCAAAATCCTGTCTTGTGCGCATCAGCTCCACAATGGTATCAATGTCGCCGACAAATTGGCAGACGATACGAATACCGGCAATGTCCTGCATTTTCGTGTCAATTTCATCAAGCGGAATATCTTTGCGCTGGGCTTTATCAAGAATGCTCGTTACCGGCTTGACCCTCCCGGTAACAAACTCAATCGGAGTGTGCTGTGAAGACATCTGGTACTGTTCTCTTAATCCTTTTAATTTCACCTTTATTTCCTCCACCGCCTGCATGTATGGTGAAAGAAATGTCTGCCAGTTACTCATGGTTTACCACCACTCATTTACATTATTATGAGGTTATACGTTGAATGCTTCTTCAAATGCAGATACCATTTCAGTACCGTAATTCCCGTTTCCGGGCACATTATCCATTAAATAATCAATTTCTTCGTGAAAGTTTTCTAAATGCAGGGCACTTCCGCTTTTTACATAGACATGCTTTTCGTTATCGTAAGCCTTTTTCAAAAGGGGCCATACTCTTTTTGGAATACGGAGCTGCACAAATTCGTCTTCCATATCCAGTACATAAACGAGCGTGAGCGCATCGGAATCTGCGAGCATCTGTCCACCGTCGCTTAATTTCTTCCATTCTTTTTCCGGCCACTCTTCCACCGGATACATCATTAATGATTCATTGTCTTCTTCGTAATGATTTACAGTCAATATATGCTGCATGTCATAATTCCTCCAAAACAGGGCAAGTATACGTTTCTTATCTGTATCTAATTTTATCATAACTTATGTAAACAGACAGAGCGCAAACCATATGATAAGATAATGCATAGCGTTTTTCCAGTAATTCGGTATTAGAAAGGATGATTCGCCGTGGCGAAAGAACAGGAAATTGAAGCGAAGAACCTTTTGACGGAGCAGGAGTTTGCCTCTCTTACAGCTGACTTCGCTATTCAGGAAAGTGATTTTTCCTCCCAGAAAAATACATATTTCGATACTGACAGCTTCGATCTGCGTTCCCGTAAGTCCGCTTTACGTATACGCGAACGGGGCGACTCATATACCCTGACATTGAAAGAACCGGCTCCGGAAGGACTCACTGAATGGAATCAGACGGTCACAGCACAGGAGGCTCAGGAGGCTATCACAGCCGGAACGCTGCCTGCCGGTGACGTTTCCGGACGTCTTCAGGCACTGATTGGTTCCGCGCGCGTTGAAAATATAGGCACACTGACCACCTACCGGGCCTCCCAGACCTTTCGTTCAGGAGAAATCTTTTTTGACCGGAGTCATTATTTAGGGATTACGGATTATGAGCTCGAAATAGAAGGACCGAGTGAAAATGATGTTTATGCCTGGATGAATGAGCTGGCAGACAGACATCGATTTCCTCTCCGCAGCACACCGAACAAAATTGAACGACTTTTTCAACGCAGTCAACAGCAGGATAAAAAACAGTAACATACGCACATTGTTCTTCATTTGAAATACTGGTATATTTTTCTTATCTGAATTTTATTAGTGGGGTGAATTTTTTTGACGATTTCTTCCTCTCTTTTCCCATCTTCAACCAATGCAGCTGCCGGAAGCAGCCAGCCGTCCATTCCTTCGCAGACAGCTTCTGCCGCCGGGCGTTTCGGTTCTTTTTTATACGATTCCCTGAAATCAACCCAGGCTATCATGTCCGAACAGAGCGGCAGCGGCTTTAGTCCGGTCTCTTCTTCGTTGTTCTTAAACCCGGTGAGCGCAAGCAGCTATTTCAGTAATTTGGATGACGAAGCATCCAGTAATGCGGCTGAGCCCGCCGCCAAAAAAGCAGTGAAGGAAACGGCTGCTGCCTCTGAAAATCCTTCTTCATCCAAACAGGCTTCAGGTTCGGGTGTTGTGCAGACGATTGAGCGTTTATCGGAAAAATACGGGGTGGACAGTAAACTTGTCCGCGCACTGGTAAAGCAGGAATCCGGCTTTAATCCAAACGCTAAAAGCCATGCGGGCGCCATGGGGCTGATGCAGCTGATGCCGGGCACTGCTTCTATGCTGAAGGTAAAAGACCCGATGGACCCTGAACAAAACCTTGACGGAGGTATCCGCTATTTAAGAGACATGCTCGATAAATATAACGGCAACAAAACGCTTGCCCTTGCCGCTTATAACGCCGGCCCGGGTAATGTCGATAAATATGATGGCATTCCACCGTTTAAAGAAACCCAAAAATACGTTCCAAATGTGCTCGCCAACTATCAGGATCTTGTATAACCTGAAAAAACAATCCCGTCTTCGGGGTTGTTTTTTTGCCCGGGCAGCCATTTGTCATTCAAAATATTTGCGGTTACCGGGCCTCATTGCTAGAATAAAAACTGAAATATAATAATTGCGTTTTGCGCTATTGCTCTGTCTTTGTAAGCATAAACGTTAAAACGTTGTTCCGGAGGTTTACAATGACAGGTTTTAAATCCAGCTTTGATAAGCTTGGCGAAGAAAAACTTTCTGAACTTATTGATACGTTTTACAGGAAGGTTGGCGATCATCCGGATCTGGCTCCTATTTTTCCGGAAGACCTTACAGAAACTGCCCGTAAACAAAAGCAGTTTATGACACAATTTTTAGGTGGTCCGCCTTTATATACAGAAGAGCATGGTCATCCACGTCTGCGGGCCCGCCATCTCCCGTTTCCAATTACGGAAACACGAGCGAAAGCCTGGCTGTTATGCATGGATGAAGCGATGGAAGAAATAAATATGGAAAACGATATTAGACAGGAAATGTTTCAGCGGCTTGTGGTGACAGCACAGCACATGATAAATACTACCGAAGAAAATTCATAACGAAAGGAGCGTGAACTGGTCATGGGCAACGAGCATTTTTCTTTTTGTGATGACAGTTCCGGTTCCTGCAGTCTGCCGCAGTCTACCGACACACATTTATCGAAAAAGCCGCTTGAATTATATATTTTTATGGATCCATTATGCCCGGAGTGCTGGGCATTTGAACCCGTATTAAAAAAGCTGCTCATTGAATACGGCCACTATTTCACGCCAAAGCTTCTGCTCACTTCAAACATTGAATGCTGGAGTGAAGAGAGACAGAAGCCAGTGAAAGAAGAAATGAAAAAAGAAATGGCTCTGTTTTATGAGGAAGTAGCCACCCGGACCGGCATGCCGGCAGATGGAAGCGTGTGGCTGAAGCATTCTGCTCCGTCTGCCTACATTCCTGCACTAGCCATGAAAGCAGCGGAAATGCAGGGAAAACAGCTGGCTTCGGTTTTTTTTCGGAATATCAGAGAGAATTTATTTCTGCACGGCCGGGACATCTCCACGGAACAAACGCTTGTCCAGATCGCGGAAGCGACCGGACTGGACATTGAAGAATTTCAGCGCGATATACATTCTGCCTGTACACGGAAAGCCCTGAATTGTGATATCAGGACCTCCCGCGAGATGGAGGTCGATCAGGCACCAACATTCGTTTTCTTTAACGATCATGTTGAGGATGGAGGACTGAAGGTTTCCGGGCTATATCCCTACCAGGTCTACGAAGAAATCCTTTCCGACATGCTAGGACATGTGCCGGAGCCTTCTAACTCATTAACGCTTGAAAAGTTTCTCACCCGCTATCCGCGAATTACGACGAAAGAGGTTTCTGTTGTATTCGACTGGAGTGAAAAAGAGGCTGAAAAGCAGCTGAAGCAGCTTCTGCTGATGAGAAAGATGAAGCATGTACCACTAAAGAACGGGGCCTACTGGGAGTATGTGCCTTCCTTTACCTGAAAAAATAAAAATCCGCGAAGATGTAGAGCATCTCCGCGGATTTTTTTATGGAAGCAGCAATTCTTCCAGTTCATTCAAGGTATCTTCAAAGGATTTCATTGCCAGTTCAATCGGCTTGGAGGTAGTCATATCGACCCCTGCTTTTTTAAGAACTTCGATCGGATAATCCGAACTGCCGGATTTCAAAAACTGCAGGTAGCGTTCCACCGCAGGCTCCCCTTCCTCTGTAATCTGTTGGGACAAAGCAGCAGCAGCGCTGTAGCCGGTGGCATACTGATATACATAAAAGTTCATATAAAAGTGAGGGATTCTTGCCCATTCCAGCGCAATATCATCATCGAGTGTCATATGCGGTCCGAAATACTGTTCATTCAGCTCATAATAAAGAGCATTCAGTAGATCCGGAGTCAGTGCTTCCCCTGCTTCTGCCTTTTCATGAATTAACTGCTCAAACTCAGCAAACATTGTCTGACGGAAAACCGTGCCCCGGAAGCCTTCGAGGTACTGATTCAATAAATACGCTTTTTCTGTTTTGTTTGTCGTTTTTGCCAGTAAATGACGGGTAAGCAGTGCTTCATTGACAGTAGAAGCCACCTCCGCCACGAAGATGGTGTAATCAGCATAAGGGTACGGCTGATTTTGATGAGTCAGATAGCTGTGCATTGAATGTCCGAGTTCATGGGCCAGCGTATATACATTATTTATGCTGTCCTGCCAGTTCATTAAAATATATGGCATTGTCCCATATGCCCCGGAGGAATAGGCTCCACTCCGTTTTCCAACGTTTTCATAAACGTCCACCCACCCTTTTTCAAATCCGCCGGCAATCGTTTCTGTGTATTCTTTCCCCAGCGGCTGCAGGGCTTCGAGAACGGTTTCTTTTGCTTCTTCATACGTCATTTTCATATCAATATCTTTAACAAGCGGTGTATACAGATCATAGTTATGAATCTCATCGAGTTCAAGTACCTGCTTACGCAGCTTTACGTAACGGTGAAGCAGCGGAAGATAATCATGAACGGTCGAAACAAGCTGGTCATAAACTTTTTCCGGAATATGATTATTGCTTAACGCAGCTTCTCTGGCTGAACGGTACTTACGAATACTTGCATTAAATGTATTCTTTTTCACCTGTCCGCCAAGCGTGCTTGAAATGGTATTTTTAAACCTGTTGTATGTGCTGTAGACAGCCTTAAAAGCTTCTTCCCGCACACGACGGTTGTCGCTTTCCAAAAAGTTCAGCAGGCGCCCGTGGGTCACCTGGGCGTCATTTCCATTCTCATCCTTTATGGACGGAAACTCCAGATCTGCATTATTGAGCATGCCAAAAGTATTTCCCGGCACAGCCATCACTTCAGAAGCCTGGGCAAGCAGTGCTTCTTCTGATTCTGTGAGCACATGCGGACGTTCTTTGTTGATGGCGTCGAGTGCATGTTCGTATAACCGGAGCTCCGGCTCTTCCTCATAAAATGCTTTAATTGTTTTTTCAGGAATGGTCAGGATTTCAGGAACGAGAAAAGCCGTTGCCTGCCCGAGCTGGCTGGCCAGTCTCCTTGCACGGTCCTCCATTCCCTGATACAGCGATTCGTTTGTATTCTGATCATAACGCATATGCGCATAAACAAATAAACGGCTGAACCGCTCTGTAATTTTATCCTGCTGCTGCAGGGCTTCATACAGCATATGTCCCGAATCTCCGAGGCGTCCTTTATATGACTCGATTGCCGGAATCATGCTTTGAATGTGTTTGAATTCTTCTTCCCATTCTTCATTGCTTGAAAAAATATCCTCTAAATTCCATTTATACTGTTCACTGATTTCTTCGCGTTTTGGCAGTTGTTCTACAGCAGATGAACTCAATGGAACGCACCTCCCTTTATCTTTCTCTCCTATTGTATCGAACTATTTCCAGTTGTTCCAATGAATCGTTTTTCTGCTTCAAGCTTTTTGATATAAGCCGTAAATATTCCAGCGATGCTTTGATCCTGTGACCATCCCGTTTCCGCCGATGCTTCAGGCAGCAGATCTTTCTTCAAATGCCAGTGCCCGTGATGAAAATAAACCGTCTTCCGGACCTTCAGCCACTGCAAAAAATGCCAGACCGCCTGACGCAGGTAAACCTCTGCACGCAGACCAGAACGTATTAACGGAGCAAGCAGTGGATCTTTCTGTACTAAAATTAAAATATTGTTTAATGTATCACTTTTTTGGTGGATAATCCGGTAAAACAGCAGGGTCTGCCACACGAGCGGCGGTCCTCGGAAAACGTAACAATACGGCGTCGGCCAGCCCAGGTCCGCAGGATGCATACTAATGTGAGAAAGGTGCCGGGTATATATTTCTAGACTCTCCCAATACTTTTCGCACCCGGAAAATTGATAAGGCGAAAAGCGCCAACTGTTTTTGTGCGCCTGTATTTTATCAATAAAGCTGAATGACAGCTGTGCAGGAGCGAAAAAATACTCCAACTTTATGTCGGCCACCGGAAATCTTAAGGCATGGGCTACGATGCGCTTGGGCGAAGCTTCAAATAATGGCTGCACGATTAAGAGCTCCCGGGAAGATGGCATCAGCACAGGCACCGCATTAAAATAACCGGAAAATATGGAAGACCATACCGCTTCATTCCAAAACCAGCGCCCAGCTTTTTTTCGTTGCACTAATTTCGGAGCAAAAAACCAAAGTGGAAGGATCCCTTTTTCTGTATATGCTCGGCTTCTCGTCAAAAGCTGCGGTGAATCAATCGCACTCCTTTGTATCTCCAGAGCTACGTTCCGCCCTGTCCACTGAACGAATACGTCTGCCCTTCTTCCTTCCTCAGGTAACTGCTTCTCAATAACGGGAGAAAGATTCTGTTTTTTAAGCCAGTTAGCGAGCAGAGCTTTCCCTTCAGTATGCTCTTCAGATTCTCCACCAAGCAGTCGGCAGTCTGTACGCCGGGAATGAACAAAATGAGGACGGGTATTTGATTTGTTACGCAGATGCACTTCGTGCCCGCAGTCCGGGCAATAGTACGGGGGATAAATAGTGGGATCCAGGCTTGAAACTGCCCGGCCGTTCGCAATGAGGGCATTAAACATGAGTATCAGCCTTTCCAGGGGGGTGTAATACGGGGATTTTTTATAAAATAAAAAGGCCAGCGTCACACGCCAGCCTTTTAGAGATACACACACTTATGAGAAGTTTTCATTGAAGGTTTGAAGACCATATTCAGATGCAATTGTCGTACCATACTCACGTATACGGAAAATGGACAGGTCAGATTCATTTCCGTACTCCAGCACATGACTTACCATATTGTCCTGTTCATCCTCTGTATAACGCTGATCAAATACTAAATAAAGATAATACCGATTTTCAAAGAAGTATACTTCGTTGTGGACATCCGATACATGGAAGGCCTTACTCAGACTGATTAAGTCTTCCATATCCTGGAAGGAAATAACAATTTCCAGATCTTCAGACTCAAGTGAGCCATTTCTGTCTGATTTGGACGAACGGTATTGTTCATCAAGCATATCCACAATGTTATCGTCCACCGGAGGTTCCTCTTTGTTTTCTGATACCGGAATTTCCAGCTTCACATTTCCATCGGTAACCTGTCCTCTGGTAACTACGATTTCCATGCCCTGATCGAGTGCCTGTACCTGAATCCATAAAGGCCCTTCTATTTCAAAGTTTTCTAAGTCGTGAGCTTCGTTGATCATATCAAAGAATAATTCTTCTCCACGTTCACGGTTATACCAAATCTCATCCCGGTCGAAACCACGGTCTTCGATATCCGTGTACGTAATGTAAAACTTCACTGTCGACTCGTTGATTCTTTCGATTTCCACTATTTTTCTCCCTCCTCAAGCTAGGGTCGGTCTTCTACTTACTATGAAATACTATACCCTAACAATAACATATAGTAATCCTTTTAATCATAGCACCGTACAGGACCCTTTGTGAGTTGTGCTCATCCCAGGATGCAACGTTCGTTGAGGGAGCGGAGCATCAATAATTTAACACTGGTTTGGTTTTATATTTTCAGATAAAATCACACTCATGTCAAGGAAAGAAACTCATTTTAGCAAAACAAAGCGTAATTATAAAAAGAAGAAAAATCCCGACCGGCGCCGAAATTTTTCTTTCTTTTTAGTTTACCATTTTTTGCGCTTCCATCAAGTTAAAAGTACGAACTTTTCTTGGGAGGAAACGACGAATTTCAGCTTCATTGTAGCCTACCTGTAAACGTTTATCATCATAAATGATCGGCCGTCTTAATAGACCGGGATGTTCGCTGATTAATTGGAACAGGCGCTGCAGTGGAAGGTTTTCCATTTCCACGTCTAATTCCTGAAACACTTTCGAACGACGGGAAACGATTTCATCAGTGCCGTCCTCCGTCAGACGCACAATCTCTTTTACTTCATCCACTGTTAATGGCTCCGCAAAAATGTTTCTTTCATTATAAGCAATCTCATGTTCGTCCAGCCATGCTTTCGCTTTCCGACAGGATGTACAACTTGGAGATGTAAGCAATGTCACCATGTTAACAGATCTCTCCTTCCCCAACTATGGGAGTAAAATGGGCGAAAACAACGTATAATATTCTCTGCTTTTTAGTCACAAGATTATTATACAATAATTATTCTAATTTGAAAAGAGGTTTTAACTGGTTTGTGAATGGTTATACTTTTAGACTTTAATTCAACAATACTTTATTTATACCTCTTCATCATGGTTTTAAAACTTTCTAAGCGCACAATTTGTTAACGTTTTGTGACAATTCATTTAAACTGTTCACTTTTTACTTTAAATGAACGATTCTCAATTACCTGCTTTGTTTTTCAACAACTCATTTAATTGTTTCCGCCCTTATTATGTATACGTTAGAAAATGGCTGGAGGTTCACCCTCCAGCCAAATTTCTTTAATTTTTTTCGTTATTGTACTGCATATAAACAACGTGGGTGGCTAAAAAGTCTTCCACTCCGTGCTTGCCGTCGGCGCCGCCAAGTCCGGATTTCCGGAAGCCGGCGTGATAGCCCTGCACAGCTTCGAAATTTTCCCGGTTAACGTACGTTTCGCCAAAGCGCAGTTCGTTTACTACTCTCATAATTTCGTTCATATCTTCACTGTAAACGGAGGAAGAAAGACCAAATACGGTATCATTGCCTTTTTCTATTGCTTCATCAAGCGTTTGGAACGTATCAATAGGAATAACCGGACCAAATATTTCTTCCTGCATAATTTCCATCTCATGCTGGGCGTTGCTGATTACTGTCGGTTTGTAAAAATAACCTTTATTTTGATCGCCGGGTTCACCGCCAGCCACTACTTTCGCTCCGTCTTTTTTAGCGTTTTCCACCATCGCATGCACTTCATCGAGGCGGTCCTTGCTTACAAGAGGGCCAACGTCAGCATTTTTGGATGCGCGTGGATCACCCATTGTTTTTTGCTCAAATGCTTCCTGCAGACGCTTGGTGAATTCTTCAGCGATACTTTCATGCACATACACCCGCTCTGCGTTCGTGCAGGCCTGGCCATTATTGGCAAGTCTGGAGGTTGTAATATGCTTCACTGCAGTATCAATATCTGCGTTCGCCGTTACAATAGCCGGTGCTTTTCCGCCGAGTTCGAGATTAACTTTTGTAATGTTCTGCGCCGCAGCTTCCATTACTTTTGTTCCCGCGGTTACACTTCCAGTCATTGTTACCATATCTACATCTTCATGCGAAGCCAGAGCGTTTCCTATTTCTGAGCCTGTACCTGTAATCAGGTTATAAACCCCTTTTGGTACTTCATCCATTTCATCGATAAGCTTTGTGAATTCAACAGCTGTATTTGGTGTCTGCTGGCTTGGCTTCAGCACAATCGTACAGCCAGTAACAAGCGCTGTTGCTACTTTTCTGGCCAGAATAAACACAGGAAAATTCCACGGCACAATACCGCCGACAACGCCTATAGGTTTTTTATAAATGAAGATATTTTCATTTTCCCGGTCACTTGGCAGGATTTCTCCTTCAATTCTTCTTGCCCATTCGGACATATAGCGGAAATAGTCAATGGCAAGATCCACTTCACCGCTTGCCAGTCCGTAATCTTTGCCCTGCTCCTCCTGAAGAAGATCAATAAACCGGTCTCTATTTTCTTCTATTTTGTCTCCCAGAGCACGCACAATTTTTCCGCGTTCGATATTTGGTGTCAGCTCCCACCCTTTTTGAGCAGCAGATGCGGCTGCAACAGCTTTATCCACATCCTCTTTTGTCGCTTTTACCGTTCGGGAAATAGTTTCTTCTGTAGCCGGATTTTCAATTTCAATATATTCATCACTAGAAGCGTTTACGTATTCTCCGTTAATATACAATTGATGTGTCTGCATCAGGAACCCTCCAATTTTTCATTATAGGTAAGAGTGTTCCACCGCAGCCGGACTCTTAAACCTTCCAGCACAAAAAAGCGCAGCCCGTCTGAGCTGCGCATGCACTGTATTAAGCGGTGTGTCTTGAAGGAGTCGGAACGCCCTTTTCGGGCGATTTTTCTTTATTCAGGCCCTTGAGGTTCTTTTTAAGCATATCCCGGAGTACTTCTCTTTTCATTTTCCTGCGTTTTTTTGCAACTGCATTTTTCATAACCTCTTCGCCCTCCTTTCTAAGCGTTCTTCAATTCGTCTTTGTCATCATACGTAAGAACTTCCGTAACATCCTGATAGGCTTTTCCGTATATCTCTTCATCCTTATACGTATGAATATTTTTGTACGTATGCTTCATTTTTTCATAAATAACTTCTTCCGACGCATCGTCCGGCGACCAATATAAAATTTCGAGCGTATTCACTTCATTGGTTGCCAGGGAAATTCTGCTGTAGCCGATGGATTTTGCCTGACGAAAGCCGGCTCTTTCATAAAAACGGAACCGTTTTGTCGTATCGCTCTCTTCATAATCGAGAGGCTCCACTTCCAGAATAATCGGTTTATTCTTACTTTTCAGGCTCTCAAGTAATTTCTGACCGAGTCCTTCCCCTCTTGCTTCTTTCGATACTAACAAATAATCGATAAAAACAAATTCTTCTGTCTCCACATACATCATAACATGAAGAGGTCCTTCATCTTTATGGTAAATATCACCTTTTTCATCCAGCAGCACTTCCATGTGTTTTTTCGATTTCATTTCTTCAACTGGAAAGTATTGGCTCAATTTTTCGTACCAGTTTAGTTTAGACATAATGACCCCCAAATTTGTGTTACATATATTATAACGCGAAAGTCTTTATATAGTAAGTGCCTTCAGTACTTATTTAAGACGCTTAAGCGCGCTCTTTGCGGCATATTGACCTTACGGCGGGACGTGGCTGCATTTGCTCTTTCTCAGCTTTGCATACAGCAAAAAGGAGCGGTTTTTGACTCCCGCCCCTTTGATTCTGCTTTTTACGGCGTATAATCTGTACCTTTGGAATAAGAGTTCTGGGCATCCCACAGCAGGTACTCTTCAATGCCGTTATCCTGAAGCGCCTGAATCTGCGCCTCCACTTCTGTGCTTCCGTACTGCAGATAATTACCGCTTCCTAAATAGCTTGCTGTAAAGTCCTGAATCCAGGGCCGGGTTGTCGGCTGTTCATCAAGATCCGATAAAATCTTTGTCTCTGCCTTCGCATAGGCGTCGATAACCTCGTACGGCTTTGTATCCGGCTTGTCGATATTAAAATAACCGCTTCCCCAATGGCTTGGGTAAATCATAGAGCTGATGACATCTACATTTTCAGAGATTAACCGAAAGTCCTGGCCAATGCCCGGCGCCCTTTCCTGAGTGGCAGAATAGCCGAAGATATCCGCTGATACATTTACATTGTATTTTGTTTGAAGCGTCTCTTCAGAATAAGCAACGAAATCCGTAACAGCATCTACTCGTTCCTGTACGTTATCATCACCGCTGTCATAGTCTCCTGTAGAATAAGTGAGCTGATCATCTCTCGTTTCAAATCCTTCAGGAAACCGGATATAATCGAACTGAATGTCCTGGAAGCCGAGCCTGGCTGCTTCTTCCGCTATTTGAAGATTATAATCCCATACCTCTTCCATGAATGGATTTGTAAACATATGACCGTTTCCATTCGACCATGTATTCCCGTCACTTGTCTGGTAGGAGTATTCCAGATGCTTTTCCGCGAGTACATTGTCTTTAAAAGTTGTAATTCGGGCGATCGGGTATATATCGTGTTCTTCCAATTTTTTCATCAGAGCTTCGGGATCCTTGATCATATTTTTTTCTATATCGGGAAGGTCCGAGCCTTCGGGCACACTGAACGTTAAGTTCCCGTGATCATCTTTAATATCTATTACCATGGCGTTCAATTCCGTCGAGTCAATGAGGTCAATTAATTTATCCATTCTGTCGCCCCCGGCCGAGTGGCCGGTAACATATATCCCTTTGACCCCTTCCTCCGGATAGCTGAAATTAAGACCAGAATCATATGTAAAGCGCGGCATGCTGCCTGCAAGCGTTAATGTATGTCCACCAGTCGTCATTGATGCCAGATCGTTCCCGTCTCCTTCTTCCGCGTTTGCTTCCGCTGCAGTTAATCCCGAGGTAACAGCCAATGCAGCAGTTAAGGCCCAAATACCCAACTTTTTTTTCATATTGTCCCTGCCTTCATTATTTTTTGTGAAAATTCACTCTAATAGTCACTATTTAATGGAATATTTTTCTTAGTTTGATTATACGTTTAAATACACATATTACCAACCATCTTTTTTATTCTCTTAAGTTGCAGGTTTGAAAACAAATGTTGGTCATAGAAGTAAATATTGGAAATTATATCCAATATCATCCGCCCGATGATTTTGTGGGTCAGGCCACGCGGTAGGCGTCATACACGCTTTCCAGGGTCGCGCCCGCCCGGGCGCGCTGGTAAATATCCGCAATCTCCCGCCGACGGTGATCCTGGTGACTGGCATGAAAAGCTTCGCTGATGGTGCCCACAAAGGCCCAAGCCAGCAGCAGCCAGGCGGTTTGGAGGAGAAGCAGGTAGCGTCGGATGGCCGGGGCGCTCCGCAACCGGTACCCGCCCATCGAGAGCTTGCCCTTGGCTTCCTGGAAAAAGGTTTCAATCGCCCACCGGTGCTGATACCAGGATAAGACGTCCTCCGCGGTCATCGAGGGGTCGGTGGAAAAGAAAAACCGGTACGCTTCGTGGGAAGCAGAAGCCCGAGAGCCAACGATCACGCCCGAGAGGCCGCTTTTCAACCGGCCCTGAAACCGGACCATTTCATAGGTGGTGGCCTGAACGGTCACAAGGTCCGGATCTTCCACCTGCCGGGCCCGTTGGGCCCAGTCTCTGGCTGGTAACGGCATAGGGGCCGTATGGAGCACGCGATTGCTTTTGAGGGCACCGATAAAGTGCCAGCCCCGGTCCCGGACGGTACGGATCAGTTTTTCCGATGCGTACCAGCTGTCGGCCAGGACATAGACGGGACGATCGCCTACGTCGATGGTGCGAAGCTGCTGAAGAGCCAGATCGATTTTACTGGGCCCGTGTTCTTTGTCATATCGTTCGATATGATAGGGATACAGGCGCTTGTTCGTGCCTGCCATGATGGTGAGCCATTGATGCCCGTAAACAGTCGTGCCGGTCTGATGATCAAAATGGTATCCGCCGTCGTCGATCGGGTGATGCGCCTGTGACGAAGGCTTCGATTTGGGAACGACGGTATCATCAATGGCGATCAGCACCGGGTTGGCGGAGGAAGCCTTCCGCCGGATATGCTGCAGCACCGAGCGCTGGAGCTTGCGCTCCAGGGCATGGTCATCCACCCGGGATGTGCGAAAAAACCGGGTCACCGACGAATGGTGAGCGTGATGATTGGCGGCTTCCTGAAGGGCCTTCACGCTCCCGTTGCGATGCTCCCGGGTCCAGCCTTCCAGCAGCTGTTGCATATGCCGGGCAGCTGGGGCGGACATAAAGAACCGGAGGTTCCATTTATCAAAGGCGTTGGCGATGCAGGAGGAATATGATACGGTAGACATGAGGCAGAATCCTTTCTCGATGGTGTTTTGGTCGATGTCATCGTACCTTATCAACGGAGGTTCTGTCTCTTTTTTATTTGTTATGGAAATAATTGTTAATAAACCCGCAACATAAAAGTTTTATTTTTTCACTATTTTTTATTAATTAATATTTATATTCAAAATGATTATTGAGAGAGCGTAAAATATTTTGTGTAAACGAGCGAAGACGAAAAAAGGAAGTCCTTTTCTCGAAGAATGAAGTTAGCCGACCACATTCACAGAAAAGAGGACTTCCCTATGAATGATTTTACTACAGATATTGCTCACGC
>NZ_JBQOJA010000029.1:0-36663 GCF_054971385.1 Marinococcus tarijensis
GAAGATATGTTTCAACCGCAGGGTTAACTTCAAGGCTGGAAGAGGACAGCCGTTTACACAAAATTATTGACGGTCCCTTAACATATACAATTGTTGCAAATGGTTTAGGTATATTTTATCCCTTTCATCCTTTATATAATAGCACCTAATCCCCAGTAATTCATGCTCACGCCTCCTTTAGCCCTGAAATCCCCTGTAGCGGCGATTCTTCTGGTTTACGTCCGGGTTTTTGGATTGTTCTATCTTTTTCTGCTTTCTTAAAACGATGACACGACGAACCTGATGCCATGTGATAAAATATTGTTGCCTGTACTTATATTTATCATAATGTGGGCTGTTTCTCATCCTTACTAACTGCCAAATTTCAGAAAGGACGTTCATGAATGGAATTACTGCAGAACTTCCCACTCTTAGTGGCATTATCTTCTATTTTACTAGCACAGGCGATTAAAATACCCCTTGGTTTCATTGCTGCCAAAACCTGGGATGCTTCCCTTATCACAAGTACCGGCGGCATGCCAAGCTCCCACTCCGCAGCTGTTACTTCTCTTTCTACAGCCATTGGTATTGAGCGCGGCTTTGATTCAAGTCTTTTTGCCATCTGCATCGTTTTTGGCGTTATTGTAATGTTTGACGCTACCGGCGTCCGGAGGCACGCTGGCTACCATGCCACTGTATTAAATCAGCTGGTGAATGACTTTAACCGCCTCGTAACGGAAGCCCGGTCCTGGCAGCAAAAACGCGAGCCCGAAAAACGCCAGGAGCTGAAGGAGCTTCTTGGCCATCAGCCGATTGAAGTTATCTTCGGAGCTATTTTCGGGGTGGCTGTAACGTTCGCGGCTCATGCTATTTTCATTGTATGATCACCTCTTAGTCTTTATATTTCCGCATGCGAAAGAAGCCCCCGGCATAGTTTGCCGGGGGCTTCTTTTATGCTTTTCCTGCACTCATTTTAAAACGGGCTCTGTCCCTTGCGAAGGAGGAAGCCAAAGCCGCCGAGAACCCATAATGCACGGTTTTCGATCACTTTTTTCATAAAGTAAGCAGGACGGCCGTAAAGCTTCTTCGAACCTACAACGCCAATCGCTTCTTTTCCACCAAGAGAAGCCACCGTACCTTTAATATCAGCTACAAATGCTTCTGTTGGACGTCCTTCCATCAACGCTTTGATATTATCGGCAGCTGTTTCGCCCTGCTGGAGAGCAATTTGAGCTGTCGGCGGGAACGGGCGGTCGATTTCTGTATTGATGATCAGGGAACAGTCACCAATGATAAACTCGCGTTCATGACCAGGAGCACGCAGATCGTCATCAACCTTCACGCGGGCACGGTTGTTTTCAAAGCCGGATTCCTCAATAAGCGGATTACCGCGGACACCCGTTGCCCATATTACTGTCGAGGTTTTTACGGATTCACCCGTATTGAGTTCAACACTGTTTTCAGTTACTGCTTTGATCGGTGAATCCAGTTTGAATTCTACCCCGCGGTTTTCAAGTAAATTCATCGCATACTCCACAAGCTCCGGATCAAAGCCTGGAAGTGCTGTTGGCATCGCTTCGATAACGTACATTTTTACTTTATTGCGCGGTACATCGTACTCTTTGCAGAGCTTAGGCACGCGTTCACTCAGCTCGCCCATAAATTCCATACCGGTAAAACCGGCGCCTGCTACAACGAACGTCAGATCTTCTTCTTTTGCTTCGTCGCTGTGATAGCGGGCAAACATATATTCAATGCGGTCTTTCATCTGGCGGGCGCCGTCCACAGTCCAGCGGTGATAGGAGTTTTCATAAACGCCTTCAATGCCAAATGTTTCAGAGATAGCCCCAACGCCTACGATAATGTAGTCGTACTGCAGTTCACCGCCGGAAGCAAGCGTTACTTTTCTTTCTTCTGTAACAACTTTCGTAGCTTCATCCTGCACGAAGTTAATTTTATTCAAATCAAGAATTTTACTGACTTTAATGCGGGTACGGTCATGGTGAAGCGTTCCTGCAGCCGGCTCGTGCAGCCAGGTTGTCTGGTAATGATAATCGTGCCTGCTGACCAGCGTAATGTTTGCATTGTCTGTTCCTACTTCTTTTGCGAGCTTTGAAGCGGAAACAAGACCAGCATATCCAACGCCTAAAACAACAATATTTGTTTTCCCTGCCATGTCAATCACTTCCATTTTTTAGATTTTTGTTAAAAACAGCTTATGTATGTGATTTATTTCACGTACATAACTATACCAAACCGCCTTTTCTTTAATAAAAAAGAAAAGTCCACTTCGTTTTCTGCTTATAACGCGTTGCTTTTTGTAAAAAAATAGACACAAACCCCGTACTTAATATTATGGGTTTTGCTATAATATTTCAACCTTTTTCCCGATTTTCACCTTTTTTCATCCCTTCTTCCTAAACGCAGCAGGGAAATACCCTTGGCACTAATTTTGCTTATGTTACAATGTAACTCTTGAAACAATTTCTCAATTGGTTTCTATTTTTCTCAATCAGTATTATAATGGATTGAAGTTTGAAAAGATTCTAGGAGGTGTACCTTAGTGGTATTAGAGTCAGATATATATGATGTGACTATTATTGGCGGCGGCCCTACCGGTTTGTTTACCGCATTTTACGGAGGAATGCGTCAGGCTAAAGTTAAAATTATTGAAAGTATGCCACAGCTCGGGGGACAGCTTGCTGCCCTTTACCCGGAAAAGTTTATATATGATGTGGCAGGGTTTCCAAAAGTCCGTGCCCAGGAGCTTGTGGATAATTTAATTGAACAGATGAACCCGTTCAATCCAGAAGTAGTGCTTGAACAAAGCGTAGAAAATGTTATCCGCAACGAAGATGATCTTATCGAGCTTCACACGGATAAAGGAGTTCATTACACCCGCACTATCATTATCACTGCCGGTGTAGGTGCCTTTCAGCCAAGGAAGCTTCAAATCGACGGCATGGCACCATACGAAGATTCCAATCTTCATTATTTCGTTAACGATCTTCAGGCGTTTGCCGGTGAAAAAGTGACGATTCTTGGTGGCGGTGACTCGGCTGTTGACTGGGCGAACATGCTTGATCCGATTGCGGACGTCACTCTTGCCCACCGCCGGGATAAATTCCGCGCCCATGAGCACAGCGTCGAACAGCTGAACCAGTCGAATGTGGATATTCTGACACCGTTTCAGGTTAAGGATGTTCTCGGAGACGGCGAACGTATTCAACAGGTGGTTTTTGAAGAAGTGAAAGGTACTGCTGAACAGGTGGTCGACGTTGATTCCCTAATCGTCAACTACGGCTTCGTTTCTTCCCTGGGCCCGATTAAAGAGTGGGGACTTGATATTCATAAAAATTCCATTGTTGTAAATACGAAAATGGAAACGAATATCCCGGGCGTATACGCAGCAGGAGACGTTACTTCATACGACGGCAAAGTAAAATTAATTGCTACCGGCTTCGGGGAAGCTCCTACAGCAGTGAACAATGCGATGAATTATATTAATCCAAAGGCAAAAGTCCAGCCAGGACACAGCTCCCATATGTTTTAATAAAAAAACGATCCGTATTCGGGATCGTTTTTTTGCTATTCAAAGCTGATCTCCTCGCCGGTTTCTTCCTCCACCGTGTCGGCAAAGCTCCTCTCCTCGTCTTCCATCCGCTCAAGCACCGGGTTGATGTTTTCTTCAATCGACTGCTGCAGATTTTCTGTGCTCATTAACTCTTCAGCAATAAACACATATTGGTTTGCATAAGAAACATGCGCGTCGTACACTGCCTGCATGTCTTCACCCTCGGGCACGCTGATTGCTTCAACGTTATCGTAGGCTGTTACAAAAATATCCTCCTGCATGCTTTGCAGTTCTTCGGCTGCCCCTTCTTCTTCATTTTCTACAGCGTTCACGGCTTCTGTAAGCTGCGTGTCCAGCTCGTGAATCTCTGTGGCACTTTCGTCCACTTTGTCTATGTACTGCTGTTCTTCGTCTGACAAGCTGCTTCCACACCCTGTCAGCATAAGTATTCCAAGCGTTCCCGTAAAGATCGTTCGTTTTTTCATAACTGACTCCCCTGTCTTCACATTTTACAAATTATGCCTTTATGTGACCAGTAAAACATAAAAAAAAGCAGCTGTGCACTGACAGCTGCTTTTTCTAACGCTATTTTTCTAGCATTTCTCCGGTGTACCTTCTTTGGTTGCGGTCTTGAACGATGCGCCGCAGCCGCAGGAAGCGATGGCGTTCGGATTGTCGATCGTAAAGCCGCCGCCCATCATGTTTTCCTTGAAATCGATGTTTACGCCGTCCAGAACAGGAGCACTCTCACTGTCTACCACGATTGGAACACCTTTGATTTCAAGCACCTGGTCGGTTTCTTCTACTATAGAATCAAAACCCATGCCGTAGGATAGGCCGGTGCATCCGCCGCCCTTTACACCTACACGCATATATAGTGAACTGTCGCCTTCTTCTTCAATCATGTCGAGCACACGCTGTGCTGCTGCATCCGATAATACTAACATTAGTGTTTCCTCCTTTGTGTATCTGAGGCTCATTTATATTATAGACCCTAATCCTCCGTTCTTCAAATATTCCTCTTTTGTTTTTTCTGGCGGACGTTTTTGTGGGCAAATACTTTCATTTTGCTTATACTTGTGAGAAAGTTCGAAAAAATTTAAACATGGAGGAGTTTTTTTGAAAATAACGACTTTTCTGATCCTCGCCCTTGCCGTCGTCTGGATCATTATTGCGGAAAACACCAGCCAGACCGTTTCTTTTTCCATGTTCCAAAGTGCTTCCACCACAAGCAGTGAAACTGACTTAATCGAAGAGCAGGGAAAAATGGAGAAGCAGTGGCAGCAGGAGTACATGGACGGAAACTACACTTTTAACAATCCAATGGTCATCCAGGATCCATACGAAGAGGCTCCATTGACTGCTTTGACGAAATTCCGCACAGAAAATCCCAGCCGTATTACTGTTACTGTAGCCAGCCGTGGCGAAACCCAGGATATCTCACATACATACCCTGCCTTTAACCGGGAGCATGAGGTTCCTGTGCTCGGGCTGTACCCCAATAGCACTAACGAAATTACTATTGAAGCAGAGGATCGTCAGGGGAATGTCCAGGAGAAAACCGTGTTCATAGAGACTAATGATACTCTTGCTTCTGCTCATGACAGAGAAGTGATAGAAAGCTCACCGGAGGAAATGGAACCAGGACTCACATTTTTAACCCCTGGTAAATCCAAAGCTTACGGTGTGGATGAAGCAGGAGACATTCGCTGGTACTCTGACAGGACCGGAGGGTTTGTTTTTAAACGGCTCCCCAATGGAAATCTGCTGCTCGGGGCATCTGACTCTGAAGACAATCGCAATGACTATCTGTTTGAAACAGACATGCTTGGAAAGGTTCAGAATCAGTACAAGATTAACCTGCCCAACTACGAGGACACTAACGTCATTCACCACGATGCCATCGAGCTGCCAAACAACAATCTTTTAGTTACCGTACATGATAACAGTAATTCCTATGAGGAGGACACGATGGTGGAAATCGACCGTGATACCGGCGAAACTGTGGAAACACTCGATTTAAAAGACATCTTCCCTTCTGAAGTGTACGAAGAATATTCCGGGCCGAACGAAAGCGATGGCGACTGGATGCATCAAAATGCCATTTGGTATGATGAAGAAAACAAAAGTATTCTCATATCCGGCCGTCATCAGGACGCCGTCATGAGCCTGACTTATCCGGATATGGAGATTAACTGGATTCTGGCTGCCCCGGAAGGCTGGCCTCCAGATATGTCCGAAAAAGTGCTCGAGCCAGAAAACGGTAATGTGAAATATCCCGGCGCCCAGCATGCTCCGATGATTCTTCCAGACCAGGATGACAATCCGGATACTAAGGACGTTCTCCTGTTTGATAACAACAGGGTAATCACCCGCGGCGATGAATCCGTCAGCCAGGATTTCAGCCAGGGCATTCAATACCGTATCAATGAAGAGGAAGGCACCGTGGAAACCGTTTGGAATTACGGTGAAGAACGCGGGAAAGACTTTTACTCCAACGTGGTCAGCGATGCTGATTATATGTACGAAACCGAAAACCGCCTGCTCACCTCCGGGTACCAGAAGGTGGAGGACGGCTATCAGGCCACTGTCGTTGAAACTGCCGGCACCACAGATGAAGTAGTGTACGAACTCGAGCTTTCCGGCATCGAGGCGGGAGACGGCAGGGTTGTTTACCGTGCGGAAAGGCTGCCTCTCTATCCGGAGGCATGGAATTACTCTTCGGCCTCCCCTGCGGGTAATTCTTCCGAATGAAGAACTGCTTTGGGCGTTGTTACTTTCCTTCCGGAATACCACGATGTATAATAAGAAACTGAGCCCCGGAAATTCTTGTTAGCTTAATGTCTTTCCCTGGCAGTACCCTTTTTATATACCTATACAGCAGATAAGGTTTTGCAAGACGGTACGGAAGCCGCCTGCAGAACCGCTGAACTTTACAGTATTTCTTGTACATCGGAAAGGAAGGATTAATATGGGGATCACCTTGAATCGCGACGCCGACATGCAGCGCATTGCCGACAAAGTCCGAGAAGGAGAACGGTTATCCATTGAAGACGGCCTCTATCTCTATGAAACAGCAGATCTGTTAACCGTGGCCCAGTTGGCAAATGAGGTGAACGAAAGAAAAAACGGGGATAACGTTTATTTTATCGAAAATATGTACATCAACCCAACCAACGTATGCGAAGCCAGCTGCTCGTTTTGCGGATTTAAACGCAAGCCCGGCCAGGAAAACGCGTATACAATGCATGAGGAAGAGCTGCTTGAATACGTGGAGAAACGCTGGAATGACAACATACGGGAATTTCACATCGTTGGCGGGCACAACACGGATGTGCCGTTTGAATATTACTTAAATACCGTCCGCGTGTTGAAAAAACATTATCCACATGCAAAAGTTAAAGCCTATACAGGAGCCGAAATCGAATTCTTTGCCCGCCACGCCGGGATCAGCATGCGCGAAGTCCTCGTAGAACTGCAAAAGGCAGGACTCGATACGCTTCCGGGCGGCGGTGCTGAAATTCTTACAGAAAATTACCGTGCGAAAATGAGTCCGGACAAGGCGACGACGTTTGAATGGCTCGAGGCTCACGAACTCGCTCACGATCTTGGTATGCGTACGCACGCCACTATGCTGTACGGGTCGATCGAATCGAAGGAGGAACGGCTCATTCATATGGACCGTGTCCGTGCCCTGCAGGACAAAACCAATGGCTTCATGGTCTTCATCCCGCTCGCCATGCAGCCGCGCAAGCTCGATGCCGGCCTGCACCAGCGTACCTCCGCCTTCGATGATCTTCGGACAGTAGCGATTTCACGGCTGATGCTTGATAACTTTGACCACATTAAAGCATACTGGATTAACATCGGCGCCCAGCTGACCCAGATGGCTCTCACGTTTGGCTCCGACGATATTCACGGCACCCTGATCGAGGAGCGGATCTCCCATTCCGTCGGCGCGTTGACGTCTCAGGGAATCACCCGCAAGGAATTGATCCACCTGATTAAAACAGCTGGAAAAACTCCAGTGGAACGGGATACCTTCTATAATATTGTTAAATCCTATTAAACGTAAAAAAAGAGAGCGGGCGCCCGCTCTCTTTTTATTTATATCGAGGCCCTTCTTGTTTCATACTCCCCCGTACAGATAACCTCAGCATTTCCTGTCATCAGTATATTTCCTGATGATTGCCACGTAATATACAGGTCACCGCCGGGAAGATGCACAGTCACCTCTTTGTCTTTTTCACTCATTCCAGCTTCCACTGCGGCTGCCACCGCCGCACAAGCGCCTGTTCCGCACGCCTGGGTAATACCGGAGCCCCGCTCCCATACTCTAAAATCCATTACGTCATTGCGGCGCATATGCACAAATTCAATGTTGGCTCCTTCCGGAAAGGCTTCGTGTGTTTCAAGCTCTGCTCCCACCGTTTCGACCGGCGCCTGCTCTGTGTCATCCACGAAGATGACTCCGTGAGGATTGCCCATGGAGACGGGCATCAGCTGCCAGGAACGGCCTGCAGCTTCAAGGGACAGCTCTCCCTCTCCCTGCTCTTTAACGGGCACCTGGTCCCAGTCAAACGCCGGAGCTCCCATATCGATGGTTACCAGGCTGACAGTCTGGCCGGTATTGTCCGGATGCACAGTTGCTTTCATTGTTCCACCGAGGGTTTCGATCGTAAAACGCTCTTTGTTAACATAGCCATGCTCGTAAGCATATTTAGCTGTGCAGCGCAGGCCGTTTCCGCAGTTTTTCGCTTCCGATCCATCAGCATTGAATACCTGCATTTTCACGTCTTCGTGCGTCGACGGTCCGATCAGGATCAGCCCGTCAGAACCTATTCCTTTATTTTTATCGGCTACCTGCCGGGCAAGCCTCGGCAGCTCATGCTCTTCGAGTGTTTCTTCAAACACATCGACATAAATGTAGCTGTTACCGAGCCCGTGCATTTTTGTAAATCTCATGATTTTCTCTCCCTTCGTCTCAGCGGCTCTGTTGTCCATAAGTAATCTTCATCTGCAAATACAATATGCATGCGTTTATGGCAGCACGGCATATTGATATATGTTTTTATTTCCTCTTTTGCCCATTCTAAATCTTTTACTTTCATCGCTGTTAATATATTTCTGGTGCCGCAGTACGGACATTCATTAATATAAATATCTTCACTTATTTTGTCGTACGGCCATGTATTCTCAAAAGGAATGATATCCATTCTTTTCCCCCTCTTTAAACGTTGAGAAAAAAGCGCCTTCCCTTCTGCAGAAAGACGCTTTTGCATTAAAACATTGGGTTTTCTTCAAGATGAGTATAAATATTGGCAAGAAGATCTTTTTCATCTTCCCCTTCTACCGGCTCCCCGTTCACAAGCGCGTACATATTCATAGAGCAACGGCCGCAATAGCCTAAGCATATATCTTCAATAACATCCAGATTCGGATCTTTTTCAAGTTCTTCCATTGCCCCGTGAGAGCCGTTCGCCAAATTACTCATGCAAAACTCAATAATTGGCCTCACCTTTCATCACCTCTTCCCGGGTTATACGAGTTTATATTAGTCGTCTGCGGCCGCTGCGTCAACCAATTCGTTTGAATGCCCCGTTCACAAAATTGTTTGATATTTTTAAAATTGGTTGCCAAAGCAGCTGTACCTCTCTATAATCAAAATTGACCGCAGTCATTTTTACTGACTGTATAACCGGATTGTTCTCTCTATTGGAACTTTTTATTTTTGCAAATGCTTTCAGCTGTGCAGAGGGGGCATTCTATGAAACGAACAGAAAAACGAGAGCTGACACGTTCCCGCATTCTGCAGGCTGCTGTGCATTTATTTCAGGAAAAGGGCTTTGAGCAGACGACTGTGCAGGAAATCACGGCTTCAGCTGAAGTCGCCAAAGGGACTTTTTTCAATTATTTCCCTACGAAAGAGTCGATCATGCGTGCACTCGCAGAGGACCGGCTGCTCAGGGTCCAGGAATACATGCAGACATATAAAATTCAGCGCATGACACTTCCCTCCCGTATTCGTGCCTACGCCGGATATTTCCTGGGGGACTTTCATCTGAATCCGTCCCTCACCAGACACATCTGGCGGCATGTGGTCGAGCATGACAGTGCTTTGCTTCGCACGTGGGAACAGCTCCTTCTGAGCGGTGTCCGCCAGCAGGAAATAGACTCTTCCATTTCTTCGAATCAATGGGCCCACATCATCAACAGCTATTTTTACTATCAGCTATCCATCGGAGCTGAGACTGATCGCGAAGAACTACTTCATCATTTTATGCAGCTGGTCCACGCGGGCATAGACAGCATGCTACTCAAAGGGGGACAAGAAACAATGGAAAAAATTATCGTATTAGGCGGAGGCTACGGCGGGATGCGTTTTCTTCAGCGCGTACTCGGCAGCGACCTTCCCCAGGATGTTGATATTACATTAGTGGATAAACTTCCGTACCACTGTATGAAAACGGAATACTACGCGCTTGCAGCCGGCACTGAGTCGGACCATGACGTACGTGTTCCGTTTCCCGATCATTCCCGTTTAAAAATTCATTTTGGCACGATTGACCATATTGATATGGAAAATCAGATGGTGATCATGTCTGATTCTGCTTCGCTTCCCTATGACAAGCTCATCGCCGGGCTCGGTTCCGTCGACAACTTTCACGGGGTGCCCGGAGCAGAAGAACATTCCTACAGTATTCAAAGCATGGAAGCAACACGCCGAACATACGAAGCTATCAGCAACCTTCCGCCAAAATCAGCTGTCAGCATCGTAGGTGCCGGACTCAGCGGTGTAGAACTGGCCAGCGAGCTGCGGGAGAGTCGCTCAGATCTTCACATACGTTTGTTTGACCGCGGGGAAACCATTCTTCCAATGTTTCCGAAGCGGCTTAGTAACTACGTGCAGAACTGGTTTGAAAAGCATGATGTTGAAGTTATCAGCAATTCCGACATTACTACTGTGACGGCGGAAGGCCTGTACAACCATGAGGACTGGATCCAGTCTGAAGCTATCATTTGGACTGCAGGGATCCAGCCCAACAAAATCATTCGCGAGCTTGATACAGAAAAAGACCGGAAGGGACGCATCATTTTAACCCCCCACCATCATCTAACAAACGATGAAAATATTTTTATCGTCGGGGACTGTGCCAGCCTGCCTCACGCCCCAAGCGCTCAGCTGGCAGAGGGCCAGGCAGAACAGATCGCCACGATTATGAAAAAACAATGGAAGAACGAACCGCTTCCGGAAACAATGCCTGAGATCAAGCTTAAAGGTACGCTTGGATCGTTAGGCAAAAAGCACGGCTTCGGCGTGATGGGTGGTACTGCTAAAGCAGCAGTTACCGGCCGTGTCGCCCGTCTGTTAAAAAGTGGCGTGCTCTGGATGTACAAAAACCACTCCGGCGTATAGTGGACAAAATAATTTCATGTTTCACAAGAAAGGATCTGCCCGTCATGCAGATCCTTTTTATGTTCGCAGGCAGTCATTGATTTTACTAAGTAAATCAGCACATATAATATGAAAAATTTAGAAAATCAAAGGTATATTTAGCTTGAAAAATCATAAGATTGTTGACGGCTGCTTCCGGCCCATTTATTATTAACTAAAATTTCAAAAAATATCAAAAGTTATGAATTATCATGGGAGGGTCAGCATGTATTTTTCAAAAAAATTAAATGTCGGGGTTCTCGCAGGAATGTTTATCAGCTCAGGAAGCCTTCTTCACGCAAGTGGCTCAGCAAATGATAATGCTAATGAAAACGGAGTTGAAAACAGCAGTAAAAATGCTAAGGGGGATGTGCCGGAAAATGTCATCGTAATGGTGGGAGACGGCATGGGCATGGGGCAGATGGAAATCGCTTCTATGCTTGAGTACGGCAAGGAAGGCGAACTGTTCATGGAATCGCTTGAACATACAGGCATGACCAGCACCTACTCCGCCGATAACAGCGTAACTGATTCAGCCGCGGCCGGCACCGCCATCGCTACCGGCACGAAAACAAATAACGGAGGCATCGGGGTCGATGAAGACGGCAATGAAGTAGACAGCATTCTGGATCAGTATCAGGATGAGGGCAAAAAAGTCGGCGTTATATCCAATAATACGGTCACAGATGCCACTCCGGCAGCGTTTACCGCAAGCGTATCTGACCGCGGAAGCGAAGAAGACATTGCCGAACAGCAGTACGAAGGGGAGTATGATGTCCTGCTTGGGGGTGGCGGTGAATTTTTCGGAGCCGACGAGGAAGAAAGCGAAGACAGGCTCGTGGATGATTTTCAGGAGAGCGGCTATGAGTATGCGACTACTGAAGAAGAGCTGGAGGAAGCCGGAACTCCGGACAAGCTCCTTGGCCTGTTTAATGATTCGTACATGAACTATAAAACCGATAAAGACGACGTCGACAGCGAAGAGCCTTCGCTGCAGGCTATGACTGAGTCCGGACTCGACGTGCTTTCACAGGATGATGACGGATTCTTTATGATGGTTGAAGGCGCCCGCATCGACCATGCGGCTCATGCGGCTGACGCTACCGGTGTATGGCAGGAAATGATCGAATTTGACCAGACGGTTGAACAGGTCGTTACCTGGGCAGAAGACCGGGAGGATACGCTCGTTGTTGTGCTTTCCGACCATGAAACGCTTGGCATGTCCGCAACAGAAACTATGGATGTGGATGGTCTGAAGGATATTGAAGTCTCCCCTGAGTATATGGCCCAACAGCTGGATACCCGGGAGGATTCTGATGAATACACCGATGAGAGCATTCAGCAGGTGTTCTCGGAATATGCAGATATTGATATAACAAATGAAGAATTAGAAGCCTTCCGTGCGAATATTGAAGACGATGAAGGAGAGGTCTACCCTGAATATCAGGTGGGCTGGGAAATTGGCTCCATTATTGCTGATCACTACAGTGTAGGCTCGCTTGATACCGAAATACGCGCGGAGAGTGATACCGGCGGACACACCGGAGAAATGGTTCCCGTCTTTGCTGCCGGCGCCGGCAGTGAGCACTTCACCGGCTACATGGACAATACCGACATTAAAGGGCTTATCGAAGAGGCCTCTGCCGGACAGACCAGTAATGGCAAGGAAAATGGCCGCGGACACGGTGACAGCTAAACAGCGCTGGATGTCCAAGCAGTTGAAAAAGCCGGGCGAAGCATTAGCTTTCGTCCGGCCTTTTTATTCCCTTGATTCTTCTGTCGTTCCCGGGGCCGGCGCTTTCGCCTTATCAATTTCCCTGTAGACAGCTTTGAGTCGTGGATTTCCTTCTGCCACTACTGTTCCATTCACTGTTACAAGCGGATAAAAGTATTCTTCCTGCCGGATTTTTTCCACCACAGCATCAGAAGCCGAGCCCGGGTCTTCAATATCAATATGCTCTACATTGGGAGGATTTTCCGGATACTTTCTCTGCACTGCAGCTTCGAGCCACTCTGCTGTCTCCTGGCTTGAGGGAAGGTTCACGCAGCTCGGGCACTTTTTTTCCGCTCCATAAACTTTTATCATGATCACACACCTGCCTTCTTATCTTTATCATACTATATCCGTGCTTTCTTCACTATCTTCCTTTTCCGGTTGATAATGATTGTCAAACAGCACCTGTTCATAGTAGAATGCATATATACGTGATGATATTTGAACATAACAGCCCTACGGTTTATAATAAAAGTATTCGAAAGGAGAGATCAACATGCCACAAACGACAGAAGATATGCATGCACAGGTTCAGGAGGTTCTTGAAAAGCTTCGTCCCTTCCTGCTTCGCGATGGAGGCGACGTGGAACTTGTAGATATCGAAGACGGCATCGTTATGGTCCGCCTTATGGGAGCATGCGGCTCCTGCCCTTCCTCTACAATTACGCTGAAAGCTGGTATTGAACGCGCACTCTTGGAAGAAGTGCCGGGAGTCAAAGAACTCGAACAGGTATTTTAATAGACGGTAACCGCAAAAAAGCTCAGGGCGTTAAATGCCCTGAGCTTTTTTATATGCTTTTGTTTCCATTTCAAACTGAACCTGATACCCCGGCCGGCTGATTAACATAGTGTACGTTTGAGCCGAAGGGTGCCGGTTTGGCTGTTTCCACCCGGAAACCCGGATAATCCTCCTGGATCGCACGTTTTACCTCTTCGCCTCTGCCGCTTGGTACGAAGCAGAGAATGGTAGGGCCAGCACCGCTTAACGCGGCCCCGTAGGCTCCGTATTGCCGGATGCCGCTGAGCATTTCCTCGAGACCTGGCACCATATCTGCGCGGTACGGATGATGAAAGACATCCCGAACCATCATTTCCCCTGCCATTTTCCAGTCTTCTTTTAGAATAGCCGCCACCAGCACGTTACTTACAGCGCTTCCGTGAATAGCTGTCGCATAAGGAAGTTCGGAAGGAAGCGCTCCCCTCGCTTTTTTAGTCAGAAGCTCACTGTCCGGGATGGCAAGTACAAGGTCCACATCCGGTACACCGCAGTGCATCACGTGTGTTTTTTCCTCTCCGTAGGCACCGACGATCAGACCGCCGTAAAGCGAAGGCCCGACGTTATCCGGGTGTCCTTCCCATCCGCTTGCAAACTGCATTTTTTCTTCCTTCGACCGGTGCAGCCCGGCCATTTCATCTGCCAGTTCAATACCGGCAATAATTGCCGAAGCACTGCTCCCAAGTCCTCTTGCGAGCGGGATATCACTTACCATTTCCACGCGGCATGGGGACAGTTCCACATCGTATTCAGCGGCATAAGCTGTCGCTGCCTGATAAACAAGATTATCTTCTTTATTTGGCAGGCTGCTGAGCTCGGACGAATTCGAGAAAAATTCCCATTCCTCCGCCCGGTCGATGTAAAGCGTAAGGTAGCGGTTGACTGCCAACCCCACAGAATCAAACCCTGGTCCTAAATTCGCTGAACTGGCCGGCACAGTGATCGACAATCTTTTATCAGCCACGAACGACTCCTCCCTTGATATGCTCCATAAATGCTTCTTCATTATTTGGAATAACCGTTGGTTTCACCGTCACTTTATCAATCGCTGTACTCGGATCTTTTAGTCCATTTCCGGTAAGGACACAGACAACCGAAGAACCTTTTTTGATTTTTCCGCTGTCGATCTGTTTTTTAAGCCCCGCCAGAGAAGCACAGGAAGCCGGTTCTGCAAAAACGCCTTCTGTTTTGGCAAGCAGCTGATAAGCTTCAACGATTTCATCGTCTGTCACCATATCAATACGGCCGTCTGACTCTTCCGTCACCCGGATAGCTTTATCCCAGCTTGCCGGATTACCGATACGTATAGCCGTAGCGATCGTTTCCGGATCTTTGACCACTTCACCGCGTACGATGGCGGCTGCTCCTTCTGCTTCAAAGCCAAGCATATTTGGCAGCCCGGTCTGGTGCTGCTCATGGTACTCCTTAAACCCTTTCCAGTAAGCCGTGATGTTTCCGGCATTGCCCACCGGGATGCATAGAGCATCCGGCGCTTTTCCGAGCGCTTCACACACTTCGTACGCAGCAGTTTTCTGGCCTTCAATACGATAAGGGTTCACAGAATTTACGAGCGTGATCGGTTCTTTTTCACTGATGCTCCGGACGATTTCGAGCGCGTTATCGAAGTTGCCCTGGATTTCAAACACTTCGGCTCCGTACATAACGGCCTGAGCCAGCTTCCCAAGCGCAATTTTTCCTTCCGGAATAACGACGATCGTGCGGAGGCCGGCTCTCGTACCATAGGCAGCTGCCGCTGCAGAGGTGTTTCCTGTGGAAGCACAGATAATAGCTTTACTTCCCTCCTCCTTCGCTTTCGCTACTGCCATCACCATTCCCCGGTCTTTAAACGAGCCCGTCGGGTTGGTGCCTTCTGTCTTCACGTGAATGTTCACGCCCCATTCTTCCGACAGTCGTTCAAGTGGGATTAACGGCGTATTGCCTTCATTCAGGGAAAGCGCCGGCGTATTTTCTGTTACTGGTAAAAAATCTTTATACTGCTTTAAAAGTCCCTGCCAAGCACTCATTTAGCTTCCTCCCTCTACACGGTAGCTGCTTTTAATATCTATTACAACATCAAGACTGTTTAACGCCGTTTGAAGCCGCTTGTATACATCGAGTGATGTTGTATGCGTAATAATGACAATCTCTGCGGTGTTAACCATTCCTTCCACCGGCCATTGAACGAGACGTTCAAAGCTTACATCCTCTTCAGCGAAAATCGAGGTGAGGGCTGCGAAGGTGCCGGTGGCGTCTTTCACGTGCAGGCGGAGAAAGTATTTCGAAAATACTTCATTATCCGGCTTAATATGCTTTTCATTCAGCGGATCACCGACATGCTGGCCGCTGACGCCGAGACGCATATTGCGTACAGAAGTGACAAGATCCGAAACTACCGCTGTGGCAGTTGGAAGCGCGCCGGCTCCCGGGCCATAAAACATTGTTTCTCCTACCGCTTCGCCGTAAATATACACAGCATTATATTCGTTTTGCACCGATGAAAGCGGATGGTCATTTGGCAGCATCATTGGCTGCACTGCAAGCTCCACCTTCCCGTTTTTCCGTTCAGCCAGGCCGATCAGCTTTAACGTATAGCCCATCTGTCGGCAGTAGGCAAGATCATCTGTTGTAATGGACGTAATGCCTTCAACGCTAACGTCTGAAAGCTCTACATTCATGGAAAAGCCTAGGTTCGCCAGAATAGCTACTTTTCTGGCAGCGTCAAGACCTTCGACATCCGCAGTGGGATCGCTCTCTGCAAATCCAAGCTCCTGTGCTTCAAGCAGAACTTCCTGGTAAGGACGGTCGTCCTGGCTCATTTTCGTCAGCACATAGTTGGTCGTTCCGTTTACGATGCCCATCATTTTTGTGATCCGGTCGGAGGCAAGTCCTTCCGTAAGGCCTCGCAGGACTGGAATTCCTCCGGCCACGCTTGCCTCGTAAAACAGATCGCAGTGATTGTCTGCTGCGATTTTTAACAGCTCTGCCCCGTGGAGGGCCATCAAGTCTTTATTTGCAGTAACAACGCTTTTGCCATGCTGCAATGCCTGTGTAATATACTTTCTTGCCTGGTCCACGCTCCCCATCACTTCAACAACTGTGTGAATCTCAGGGTCGCCGAGCACCTCATCTGCCTCCAGCGTCAGCTGGTCTTCCCGCAAACTTACCTGACCGGTCCTCGGTTTTTCCAAATCACGTACCAGGGCTTTTTTTAAAAACACATCAGCACCCACCTGGTGCTGAAGCTCTTGTTTATGCTCTTCAAGCAGTTGAGCCACGCCGGCTCCCACCGTACCAAATCCAAGCATACCTACGGCAATTTTTTCCATTCCTGCTACACTCCTAACTCCCTCTAAAACCTTTATTACATTTTTTATTTATATAATGTTTATTTTAGGTAAACAAATGTCTTTCTATAAAGGACATTATAACGATATTATTTTCAACTCGCAACCATTACAGCAAAAAAAGCTATAGATAATCAGCCCACTCTGCCAGTGTTTCCACCTGGTAGGCAGGAGGAGTTTCCTTGCCAGCTGCTGCCTCTTTGCTGGTAACTCCCGTGTTCACATGAATTGTATCTATTCCTGCCCGTACTCCGGCGAGAATATCGGTATCATAATTGTCCCCGATTAACGCCACTTCGTCTTTGGCCAGGCCGAGCGCCTGCATCGCCATGTCCACCATAATAGGCTGTGGCTTGCCGATAAAGACCGGGTTTTTCTGCGCAGCTGTCGTAACGACTGAAGTGAGCGCCCCGTTGCCAGGATGAAAGCCCTGCTCAGTGGGAACAGCCACATCTTCATTAGTAGAAATAAACATGGCACCGCTTCGTACCGCTACTGTCGCTTTACTCAGTTTATCGTATGTAATGCTGCGGTCCATCCCCATTACGACGGCGTCCGGATTGGTTTCCGTAAGATGAAAGCCGTAATTCTCCAGCGCTTCCTGAAGTCCCTGCTCTCCAATTGCATACACCCTGGCAGAAGGCGCCTGCTCATATAAGTATCCGGCTGTCGCAAGAGACGTTGTCATCACCTGATCCGCTTCGCACTTCACTCCCATACCTGCCAGTCGTTCAGCCACTGTTTCGGGGGAGGAGGTGGAGTTGTTGGTCATATACAAATGCGGGACGCCTTTATCACGAAGCTGATTCACAAACCGCACAGCCTCCGGAATTGGTTCGCTGCCCCGGTACATCGTTCCGTCCAGATCAATTAAATATGCTTTATACTTTTTCATGGCCGTTCCCCTCCTCTGTTCCTTCGTATCCTTCTCCTCGGGCAGAAAGGCAGATACCGGCCCGAGCTCCTCCTCGAGATAATTTCTTACCGACGGGCTCACCTTCTCTACAGCAGGCTCCGCTTCCTCAAGCACCTGTCTGATTTCGGCGGATTCAATAGCTGTAAATTCCTGCACAAGTTTTTTCCGGAATGCCACCAGCGGTTTCAGCCGGCTGATCACTTCAGATTCGAGCACCCGTTCGTCTTCAAGGATATCGAGAATATCTTCATAGCTGCCCGGGTCCCTCATAATAAAACCATCAATCATCTGATTGCCGACATCTATCAGAGCCTCGATCCAGCCGTGCGCAAGTCTTTCGAGCGCCAGCTGCGTACCTGCTGTACTTTCCTCCCGGATCTGCTTATATATACGCCCGAGCTGCTCCATATACTGCAGACGGTCCTCAATTTGTTTTCGGTCTACAAAATACATTACCCTGCCTCCTTTTCTCATTTTCTATGGTAGCATATCTAACCGCTTCTGCAGATAAAACCATCGCTGAAGACGGCACATAAATGTGGTAAGATAGTTAAGCATTTTGCAAAATTTACATATGAATCTTCTTACAGGAAAGGATGAAATCTATTTATGGATAGAGAATTGGCGCTTGAAATTGTACGTGTTACAGAGGCTGCCGCCGTTTCTTCTGCCCAGTGGCTTGGACGTGGGAGAAAAATAGAAGCGGATGATGCTGCTACGACTTCGATGAGGTCCATGTTTGACTCCGTGCACTGCCGCGGAACGGTCGTTATCGGTGAAGGGGAACTCGACGAAGCACCTATGCTCTACATCGGAGAAGAAGTGGGAGACGGAGAAGGCCCTGAGGTTGATATTGCTGTCGACCCGCTCGAAGGAACAAACATCGTTGCCAGCGGCCGGGCCAACGCTGTCGCTGTCATTGCCATCGGAGACCGGGGCACACTTCTTCATGCGCCGGACATGTATATGGAAAAAATTGCAGTCGGACCAAAAGCTGCAGGGAACGTCCGCCTGGACGACCCGATTGAGACTACCATCGATACGATTGCTAAAACGAGCAACAAACGGGTCCGGGACGTCACGGTTATTATTCAGGACCGCGAGCGTCATCAGCAGCTCATCGACCGTGTCCGGGCCAAAGGCGCCCGGGTAAAACTCTTTGGGGACGGGGATGTAGGAGCTTCCATCGCAGCTGCGCTTCCGCGCACCGGCATTGATTTATTCCTTGGTACCGGCGGAGCTCCGGAAGGCGTCATCTCAGCTGCCGCTATTAAAGCACTCGGCGGGGACATGCAGGCCCGCCTTGTCCCCTCAGACGCAGAAGAAAAGGAGCGCTGCAGAGCCATGGGGATTACAGACACGAGCAAGGTGCTTCAGCTGTCTGACCTCGTTAAAGGAGACGATGCCATCTTCGCGGCCACCGGCGTTTCGAGCGGGGAACTGCTTGACGGCGTTCGTTTTCTTGGAGGGGATCTTGCCGAAACAGATTCCATCGTCATGCGGGCCAAAACCCGTACTGTCCGCTACATTAAAGCCCAGCATCACCTTGACTACAAACCCCACCTTCTTGCTGAAGAATAAATAAAAACCCCCGGCCCCGGGGGTTTTTACGTTACTGATTCTTCTGCTTCTTCCTGCGTCTCTTCCTTTTGCTCCTTACGAACCTTTTTTAATACAAAATAGGCACAGCCAAAATTACAGTACTCCAGCAAGTAATCTTCAAGGGTACCGATTTTAAAATCGTGGGGGACTTTTTTGCGGTCGTTTTCAAAGAAGCCGCGCATGCGGAGCTGCTCATGCCCCCAGTCCCCGACGACATAATCATACTTATTCAGCACTTCACTGTAACGCTCTTTAAACGCTTCTTCACTCCAGCCCTCCCGAAAATCTTCGAGCAGTTCATAACGCTGTCCCTGAACTTGAATCAATGAGCTCCCCTCCTTTGCTGAGCCTGGCCCTTCCAAAAGAAAAACCAGCGTCCGAAAAGAGGAACTGGTTTTTCCAGGGGCGGTCTCTCATTTATTGATACTTGCTTGCTTCCATTTGTACCTGTGCTTCGTTCACCTGCTCGTCAGCATGGTAGGAGGAACGGACAAGCGGTCCGGATTCACAGTGGCTGAACCCTTTTGTCATTGCAATGTCTTTCAGCTCCGCAAATTCCTCCGGCGTATAATATCTTTGTACTTTTAAATGCTTCTTCGTCGGCTGCAGATACTGCCCGATTGTCATAATATCAACGTCGTGTGCCCGCAGGTCATCCATAGCCTGAATGATTTCCTCTTTTGTTTCCCCGAGGCCGACCATAAGGCTCGATTTGGTTGGAATGTCCGGATGAAGCTCTTTGGAATACTGAAGGAAATCCAGGGAACGACGATATTTTGCGCGGGCGCGCACCCGCGGCGTCAATCGTTCCACTGTTTCAATGTTGTGGTTCAGGATGTTCGGTCTTGCTTCCATTAAAATATCCAGGTTTTCCGGGGTGCCGGACATGTCTGATGGAAGCACTTCGATTGTCGTGCCAGGGTTTTTCCGGCGGACTGCACGGATGGTTTCGGCAAATACTTCCGAGCCTCCGTCTTTAAGGTCGTCTCTTGCTACGGCTGTAATAACGACGTGCTTCAGCCCCATTTGTTCGACGGAATCCGCCACACGTTCAGGCTCGCCCCAGTCCAATTCGTTTGGAAGACCGGTTTTAACAGCGCAAAAACGGCAGCCGCGCGTACAGGTATCACCGAGGATCATGAATGTAGCCGTTTTTCTGACTGCCCAGCATTCGTGGATGTTCGGGCATCTGGCTTCTTCACATACCGTGTGAAGATTTTTCTCCCGCATCATTTTTTTCAGCCCTTTGTAGGACTCATTGGTGTTTAGTTTTATTTTCAGCCATTCCGGCTTGCGGACGTATTCTTCCGTTTTTGCCATGATGCTCTCACTCCCAGTTATGAATAATAAAAAGCCTGTTTGTACTCTATCTGTGGTATATGTTTGATTAGACTGGCCAGTTTTTACTGTTTTCCTTTATACTTTAACACGTTCCACAGTTTCAGACAATTCATAGAGGTCCTTCTTTACCACCCGCAAATCCGTCAGCAGACGAAAAAAAGCAGCCCGGCTTTTTTCTTCCGGACTGCTTCATTTTATTTTTGTTTCGAGGCTTTTTTTGCATTCAAAAGACTTGCTGCAAGACCGCCCCATATAATAACCATCCCTACGACCATTGTTATAATTGCTCCGGCTGTCAATTTACTCAGCCTCCTCTTTGGATAAGCCTTTCCAGCGTATGAGGGACATAATAACACCTGCCGCTAAAGCGGCCAGGGCCACAGCCCAACCGCTGACGAAAATAAATCCGTCTGTATACCCGGCGTAATTTCCATTTTCGGTATCAAACTGTTTTAAAATATTTTGCAGGAATAAATCAATCATCATGTAACCAAGCACAATTGGCGTGATGACACCAAGACATACCTTCCACCAGCCGCCAAGGCGGATATCAGAAATTGCGTTGACATGCTGTTGAAATTCCGGCAGCTTGCGGAGCACCCAGGCAATCAATACTACTTCCACCAGCCCGAGGAGAGCTACACCGAATTGGTTGATAAAGTAATCAGCCGCATCAAGAAAGTTCAGGCCGCCACGGGTCGCAAATATCAGGGAACACAGTGCCGCTGCACCGCCGCCGATACCGACTGCTTTCCCGCGCGTCCAGCCGAACTTTTCCTGCAGTCCTTTAATGTATGTTTCGGCGATAGAAATCAGTGATGACAATCCGGCCAGGGCGAGCGACAGGAAGAAAAGAACACCAAACAGGCCGCTGAGCGCCGGAAATTCACTGATAATCTGCGGAAAGACAACAAAGGCAAGTCCTACACCGCCGGCTACCACTTCTTCTACACCCACGTCCAGCTGCTGGGCCATAAACCCGAGAGCTGAAAAGACGCCAATCCCGGCCAGCAGCTCAAAGCTGGAGTTACTAAACCCGGTAATAAAGGCGTTGTTTGTAATGTCCGATTTTTTCGGCAGATAACTGGAATAGGTAATCATAATCGCAAAAGCGATTGATAAACTAAAGAAAATCTGCCCATATGCAGCTACCCAGACGCCCCCCTGGGTGAGCGCCCCGAAATCCGGTTCAAAGAAAGCCTGAAGCCCTTCTGCTGCGCCTGGAAGAGTAATCGCGCGGATACAGATGATAAGGAAGATAACGACCAGCGTCGGAATAAAAATCCGGTTCGCGAGTTCAATACCTCGCTGTACCCCTTTAAACAATATGCCGAGCGCGATCGCCCAGACGATGATTAACGGAATAAGCACTCCGATCGTCATACCGCCGAACTGCCCAGGAGCTGCCAGCTGCAGATAGTCATTAAACAAAAACGCTTCGGTGTCAGCCCCCCAGCTTAAATTGAAGGAAAAAACTGTGTAGGATAGTGACCAGGCGATGATAACAGGATAATATGTAGAAATAACAAATGCTACCGCCACGGCCCACCAGCCGATCCACTCCACATTTTTGTTCATTTTTGAATACGTTCTTGGTGCTGCGCTCCGGTATTTATGACCCATGGTAAATTCCATGATCAAAAGTGGAATACCTGCTGTCAGCAGCGCAAATAAATATGGGACAAAAAACGCGCCGCCCCCGTTTTCAAATGCCGTCGCCGGAAAGCGCCAGATGTTTCCGAGCCCGATCGCAGATCCGACTGCTGCCATAATAAAACCTGCACGCGTTCCCCATTGTTCTCTTGCAGCCATGAAGCGTCCTCCTTTTTGTCTGTTACATGACTATGTGAACATCTGCCGATGCACAACTTTTGTCTGATAATTCATTATATTTATCTTTCTTTGCCTTGTCAAAGTACATGAGGGAAAAGTTTTTTTGTAAGCGTTCTTTTATTTGCTGTTTTTGTTCTAATGCTGAGATAAATAAAATCATCCTGCCGCAACAAGAAAGCTGCGGCAGGACTTTTGAATGCTATATTAATTACTTTTTCGCCTGTAGGTTACATATCGGCGTGGATGCTTGTTTTTTTCATCCACGGGCCCTTCTTCCTTTTCAGCGATCTCCCATTCGGTTTCATTCCATTCCGGAAAATATGTATCTCCCGGAACATCGGCGTCAATATGGGTCAGATACATATAAGAAGCGTCCGGCAGCAGTTCTGTAAAAACGCCGCTGCCTCCAATAACGTAGTAAAGCTTTTCTTCTCCGGCGAGCCGGCGGATTTCTTCAATATCGTTCACCACCTGAGCGCCTTCGTGCGACCAGTCCGTATTACCTGTAATAACGATATTAGTGCGTGATGGGAGCGGCCCGTTCATCGATTCAAACGTTTTCCTCCCCATAATAACGGTCCCGTGCTTTGTTACCTGCTGAAAATGTTTCAGGTCAGCAGGAAGATGCCAGGGGAGGTCATTTTTATATCCGATCACCCGGTTGTTTGCGACTGCAGCTACAAATGCGATCATACAGACACCTCTCCTTTGATATGGGGATGCGGGTCGTACCCTTCGAGGGAAAAATCATCAATGGTAAAATCAAAAATGGAATCCACATTCCGCGTGATTTTCATTTCCGGAAGGCTTCGCGGCTCGCGCTCAAGCTGAGTTTTAATTTGTTCCACGTGGTTGTTATAAATATGAGCATCCCCAAATGTATGAATAAACTCTCCGGGCTCAAGATCACATACGTGCGCGATCATTTGCGTTAAAAGAGCATACGAAGCAATGTTAAACGGCACGCCGAGAAAAATATCTGCACTCCGCTGGTAGAGCTGGCATGACAGCTTTCCGTCCTGGACGTAGAACTGGAACAGGCAGTGGCACGGAGCAAGCGCCATATCTTCGATTTCTGCTGCATTCCAGGCGCTGACGATCAGTCTCCTTGAGTCCGGATTTGTCTTGATCGCTTCCACCACGTCAGAAATCTGGTCTACCGTTTTTCCTCCTGCTCCTTCCCATGACCGCCACTGTTTGCCGTAGACCGGTCCTAAATTGCCCTCTTCGTCTGCCCAGGCGTCCCATATTTTTACTTTATTTTCTTTTAGGTAGGCAATGTTCGTTTCGCCCTGTAAAAACCAAAGCAGCTCATGAATAATGGAACGCAGATGCAGCTTTTTTGTGGTGATCACCGGGAAGCCCTGCTGCAGGTCAAAGCGCATCTGCCACCCAAAGGTGCTGATTGTTCCTGTGCCGGTTCTGTCATCCTTCTTTCCGCCGTTTTCAAGTACATGACGGCAGAGATCTAAGTATTGTTTCACGTTTTTGCCTCCCTATGTTTTTACTTCAATTACCACATGACAGAAGCACCTTCAAGCTTAACATCTGGCTGAATGCTTTCCATCTGTAGGTGGTTCATCAGGATCCGGCCGTATACTGCTTTACCAGCACATCGGCCAGAATGTCCCGCATCATTTCCGGCATATAGTATTGCTTCGACTCTGCGTTGGACAAGCCGGTGTACAACGGACCGAGTGTGAACATATCAAGTGTGGCCAGCTCATACGTTTCTTCGTGATCAAGCAATTCGTGTCCGATGCGGATACTCTGCACCGTCCACTCCCCGTATTCGTAGTCCGCTTCTATCTGCATGCCACTGAATACCATGTGGCCAAGCATCTCCCCGCGGAAGCCAAAGCCCTTCAGCGGCAGACGGATCATTTCCTCTGTAAAAGCTTTTTTCACTACCTCTTCAAGCACATGCCCTTTTACTGCCACTACACAGGGGTTAATCGGATGAGGACACAGGCGGTGAATATCTTTTTTCGTCACCGGCCCTGCTGGCAGCGAATGAAGCAGCAGTCCTGAATTCAGCATGGATATTTCCGTTTTGCACCACTCCCGCAGCCCATCGGCAAGCAGCGAGGCAAATGGAGACTCCTGAGTCCACGAGACAGATAACGGCTCTGCAATTTCTGTCACTACTTCATTCATGTCTTTATCTGCTTCGTCCTCGAGCGCTCCCAGAAGCCTTTCAGTGATTGGGGAAGGCTTTATCCTGCGCATATCCACCGTTCTGCCAGCAATGCCGGAGAGGCGCTGCGCATCCCCTTCAAACAGGAGCTCGAGCTCCCCTGCGTGCGTACCAAATTTTCCGCACTGTGTAATTAATGTATTCTCCACCCACTCCGGCTCTTCAAGCAGGTGGTGGGTGTGCGCTCCCAAAATAACATCAAAATCATAGGAGGAAGCGAGCTCCAAATCCTTTGGATAGCCCAGGTGCGACATTAAAATCATTACGTCCGACTGTTCCCGGAGCTCAGGCAGAAATGCTTCTATCACGTTCTCCGGGTCTGTAATTTTCCAGTCCAGCCCTTCATAAAACGGATAAAAAGGAACGGTTACCCCGAGCAGGCCGATCCGTACCCCTTCTTTTGTCGTATGGATACTATATGGCTCCGCCCAGCCTGGACGGCGGCCATCGGCATCAAACAAGTTGGCCAGAAGCACCTGAAATCCGGCTTCATCGTACATATGATTCAGCTCTTCTTTTGCAAATGTGATGCCTTCATTGTTTCCAACCGCAGCATACTGAATGCCAGCTTCATTCATCAGCTCCACGTTTCCTTTTCCCCGTGTAGCTTCTGTGACGGCGTGCACCCGGTCAGTGTGATCCCCGAGATCCAGAAGAAGGACTGACTCCCCCCGGTCCTGCCGGTATTTTTCCCGTTCTTTTAAATATGCTGCTGTTCGTGTCCATTGGTCCAAATCGCTGTGAATGTCGTTAGTGTGGTACAGGTAAACAGAAAAACTGGAGGACAACAGGTCTCACCGCCTTTGTGCTCGTTTCCACATGCTGAGGTGCGAAAACGAGTGCATTTCATCTTCTTTTATCTTACTACGAATCACGGGGCTCGTCATTAAAGAGCGAGGTTTGTTTTGGAGTAAGCCCTTCGTATTCTATACCGGAAAGCTCGAGCAGCCGGCGCGCGTTCGGGGCTGCATGGCGCTCGGAATTATTATTAAAAATCATGTACACGTCGCTGCTTTCCTTCTGCAGCCTTTCTGCCCGTTCCTGCCATTCCTGAAGCTCTGCATCGGAATAGTTATAACGGTAGCGCACCTTGCGCCACTCCTGCCCCCGTGCCGGCTTCAGCCACGCGTTCTTGTCACGGCCGTGCAGACGAATTAACGTTTTGGAAGACGTGGTGGCCTCCTCCACAATCGGCACCGATCCGCCTTCGATCTGTGGTTCATCCACCACGGAATGGATCCAGTCTTCATTTTTCATGAATTCGAGCGTTTTTTCCCGGAAGGTCGGATCGAACCATGATTCATGGCGGAACTCAAGGGCGCAGGGGAATTCGTGCAGCTGGTCTCTCAAGTAGCGGAGATAGTCCACATTTTCCCGGTTGCATTCAAACCAGGGTGGAAACTGGCACAGCACCATTGCCAGCTTGCCTGCTTCTTTCATCGGACGTACCGACAGGGCGTACTGCTCAAACATTTCCTTTTTTGATTCATATTTACTCGGGCCACGCTGGTGCCCGGTCATTTCCTGATAGGCCTTCATAATAAATTGAAACGAATCCGGCGTCTCCCGGAGCCATTTATCAATGTTTTTCTTCGGCTGAATAGCGTAGAAGGAAGAATCCACTTCTACCGTGGGGAAATATTTACTGTATTCCTTCAGCTTGTCAGTCTGCTTTAATCCTTTTGGATAAAGGGAGTCATGGTCTCCCCAGCCGGTTAAACCAACATATATCATCATTTATTCACCTCCCTTTTCTTTTCACGTTCTTCCTTAAAATAAAACAAAAAAACTGCCCTTTTTAGAGCAGTAACAGCTCTTTAAAGGACAGTTCCTATTTTTCGCGAAGGGCAGGGAAATTAACCGATCGAGCCTTCCATTTCAAAGCTGATCAAACGGTTCATTTCTACAGCATATTCCATTGGCAGTTCTTTTGTGAACGGCTCAATGAAGCCCATAACGATCATTTCAGTTGCTTCCTGTTCACCAACGCCGCGGCTCATCAGATAGAAGAGCTGCTCTTCCGATACTTTCGAAACCGTTGCTTCGTGTTCAAGAGCAATGTTGTTGTTATAAATTTCGTTGTACGGAATCGTATCCGAAGTGGATTCGTTATCCATAATCAACGTATCACATTCGATTTTCGATTTGGAACCGTCGGACTTACGTCCAAAGTTCGCAATACCGCGGTACGTTACTTTTCCGCCCTGTTTCGAAATGGATTTCGAAACGATGGTGGAAGAACAGTTTGGAGCCAGGTGCATTACTTTTGCGCCTGCATCCTGGTGCTGACCGCGTCCGGCGATAGCGATGGAAAGAACGGTGCCTTTTGCACCTTCACCGCGCATAATAATCGATGGATATTTCATCGTCAGTTTAGAACCGATGTTACCGTCAACCCATTCCATGGTGGCGCCTGCATCGGCAACTGCCCGTTTTGTTACGAGGTTGTAAACGTTTGGCGCCCAGTTTTGGATGGTTGTATAACGGCAGTACGCATCCTTTTTCACGATGATCTCAACAACGGCACTGTGCAGGGAATCCGTGGAGTAAACTGGTGCGGTACACCCTTCCACATAGTGCACGGAGCTGCCTTCGTCTGCAATGATCAGCGTACGCTCAAACTGTCCCATGTTTTCCGAGTTAATCCGGAAATAAGCCTGAAGCGGCGTTTCTACTTTTGCACCTTTTGGTACATAGATAAAGGAGCCGCCGGACCATACTGCGGAGTTAAGCGCCGAGAATTTGTTGTCAGACGGCGGAATAACTTTTCCGAAGTGCTCACGGAACAATTCTTCGTTTTCCTTCACTGCTGTATCTGTGTCTTTAAACACGATACCCTGATCTTCAAGCTCTTTTTCCATGTTGTGATATACAACTTCGGATTCGTACTGTGCAGAAACCCCTGCTAGATACTTTTGCTCCGCTTCCGGAATACCGAGCTTGTCGAATGTGTTTTTGATTTCTTCCGGCACTTCGTCCCATGATTTTTCGGAACGCTCTGACGGTTTTACGTAATACGTAATAGCGTCAAAGTCCAGTCCGGAGAGATCGCCGCCCCATTGCGGCATTGGTTTTTTATAGAAGATTTCCAGCGATTTCAGACGGAAGTCGAGCATCCACTGCGGCTCTTCTTTAATTTTAGAAATTTCTTTTACAATTTCGTCTGTGAGGCCTTTACCAGAACGGAAAATGGAAACGTCTTTGTCATGAAAACCATACTGATAATCTTCACCAATTTCCGGCATTTGTTTTGCCATATGAAAATACCTCCTTAGAGTCGGGAATACATATTGTCATTCCCGCTGCGTTTCAAGCGCCTTACTGTATTATGAACGGTTTTCTTCTTCCACTAACCCTTTTTCCATGGCTTTCCACGCAAGTGTCGCGCATTTAATCCGGGCAGGAAACTTCGTTACGCCCTGCAGAGCTTCGATATCGCCAAGGTCGTATTTCGTATCGTCGATTTCTTCGCCCTGCATTAATTGCGAAAACATCTGCGCCATATCCAGTGCTTCTTCGACAGTATGGCCTTTGACAGCCTCTGTCATCATCGAAGCGGAGGACAAGCTGATCGAGCAGCCTTCCCCGACAAACCTTGCATCGGCGATTTTTTCTTCTTCCACCTTCAGCTGAAGCTGAATGCGGTCGCCGCAAGTTGGATTGTTCATGTTGACATGAAGTGTTTCTTCCTCCAGGTCACCTTTGTTTCTCGGATTTTTATAGTGATCCATGATGACCTGGCGGTAAAGTGTATCTAAATTATGCGAAGACATCACCGAAATACTCCTTTACTCTTATTAACCCCTCTGCCAAAGCATCAATATCTTCTGTGGAGTTATAAAGATAAAAACTGGCACGGGCGGTAGAAGCTACATCAAGCCACTTCATTAACGGCTGGGCACAGTGATGGCCCGCACGTACCGCAATGCCTTCCGCGTCGAGCACGGTGGCAACATCATGCGGATGCACGTCCTGCACATTGAATGTCACAATGCCAGTGCGTTCCTTCGGTCCGTATATATCCAGGCCGTCCACCGCCGATAACTGCTTCAGCGCGTATTGGCCGAGCTCTTTCTCATGAGCAGCAATGTTATCCAGGCCTATCTCTTTCAGGAAATCAATTGCTGCCCCTAAACCAATAGCACCAGCAATGATCGGTGTGCCCCCCTCAAACTTCCACGGGGTTTCCTTCCATGTTGAATCATACAGCCCTACAAAGTCAATCATTTCGCCGCCAAATTCTACCGGCTCCATATTTTCCAGGAGAGATTTTCTGCCATAGAGCACTCCGATACCGGTTGGACCGCCCATTTTATGACCCGAAAAGGCGTAAAAGTCCACATCCAGATCCTGCACGTCCACCATCATATGCGGCACGCTCTGCGCCCCGTCCACGACGATAACCGCTCCGTGTTCATGGGCGATAGCAGCAATATCTTTAATGGGGTCAACCGTGCCAAGTACGTTTGATACGTGACTGACCGCCACAATTTTTGTTTTTTCGGAAACGGCCTTACGTACATTTTCTGCCGTTACCGTTCCGTCTGCTTCAAGCTCCACGTACCGGAGATGGGCCCCGTTACGTTTTGCCGCCTGCTGCCACGGAATAATATTGGAATGATGTTCTTTTTCAGTGAGGACGATTTCATCGCCTTCCTGCAGATGAGCATCCCCGTAACTCAAGGCTACGGTATTGATGCCGACAGTTGTACCACGGTTGAAAATGATCTGCTGAGAGGAAGGAGCGTTGATGAAGGAACGGACTTTTTCCCGCGCCCCTTCGTACTCATCCGTTGCCATGCTCCCAAGCGTATGCACGCCGCGGTGAACGTTTGAATTATAACGGCGGTAATAATCACTGACCGCTTCAATTACCTGCAGCGGCTTCTGGGAAGTCGCCGCCGAGTCAAGATAGACAAGCGGACTTCCGTTTACTTCCTGCTGCAGTATGGGAAACTGTTCACGAATGGCTTTTACATCCATTAATACACTTTCCTTTCGATAACCTCCGTCAGGCGATCTTTCACAGCTTGAATTGGCAGCGCGTCTACTACTGGAGCAAGGAAGCCGTGAATAATCAGGCGTTCTGCTTCTGTCTTCGGAATACCGCGGCTCATCATGTAGTAAAGCTGAACCGGATCAACACGGCCTACAGAAGCTGCGTGGCCGGCCGTAACGTCGTCCTCATCAATAAGAAGAATCGGGTTCGCATCGCCGCGGGCACGTTCACTGAGCATGAGCACACGCTCGGTCTGCTCTCCGTTCGCTTTTGTCGCTCCGTGTTCAATTTTGTTAACGCCGTTGAAGATGGCGGAAGCTTTGTCTTTCATAACGCCGTGAGTCAAAATCTGGCCATCTGTATTTTTACCAAACTGGATAATATGGGCCCAGAAGTTCTGGCTCTGCTCTCCGCGTCCGATAGCCACAGATTTTTTGTCAGAAGTTGAACCATCGCCTACAAGTGCAGTTGTATTGTCCGATACCGTGTTCCCTTCGTTCATCTGGCCGAGGGCCCAGTCGATGCTTGCGTCTTTGAGCGCGTAGCCGCGGCGGTTGGTGTAAACCGTGGTCGCTTTCTCTAAGTGGTCCACGCCGCCAAAGGAAACGTTCGCGCCTTCTTCTGCATAAACCTCTGCAATCGCATTAACAACGGAAGGCGTCTCTGTATCATAGGAAACGTAGTTTTCAAGGTACGTCACTTCACTGTTCGCTTCGGCTACAATAACCACGTGGTTGAACAGTCCCATATCTGCCTGTTCGAGCCAGTAGATTGTTTGAAGCGGGGCCTCCACCTTTACGTTTTTCGGCACGTAGATGAATGTTCCCCCGTTCATAAGCGCTACGTTCAGCGCTGTAAAGCGGTGCTCATCCACCTGTACGGCGTTGCCCATGAAATAACGCTCAAGAAGATCTCCGTGCTCAATAGCCGCCGTTGCAATATCCGTGAAAATAACACCCTGTTCTTCAAGCGTGCTGCTTGCTTCATAAAGGACGGTCTGGCCGTCTCTTTGCACGAGCAGATTCTGCTGTGCAGCGGTTTTATCGATAAGCCCCTGCACCTGTTCGTGCAGTTCGTCAGACGAAGAAAAACTTTCCTTCGGAGTGCCTTCGTGTTCAAACTCGGTAAAGTTCCACGTTTTAATGTTCGTTTTTTCCGGCTTAGGCATTTCCAGCTTTTCTGCTAAACGGCTGGCGCTTAGCCGCTGGTCCTTCAGCCATTTTGGTTCATTCTGTTTAGTCGAGAAATCTTCAACGTATTTCTCGTCATATTTCCAAGTAGTATCTATAGACATTATTTCGCCTCCCCTGCTGTTAAAATTATTCCTGTGGTTCCCCAACGCGTTCGTTTTCAATGCCGAGTTCTTCCTTAATCCACTCATAGCCTTCGCTTTCGAGACGCTGAGCCAATTCGGCGCCGCCGGATTTTACGATGCGTCCCTGCATCATGACGTGTACTTTATCCGGAGTAATGTAGTTCAAGAGACGCTGATAGTGAGTGATGATTAAGGCGCCAAAATCCGGGCTTTTCATGTCATTCACGCCTTTGGAAACGACTTTGAGAGCATCGATATCAAGCCCGGAGTCGATTTCGTCCAGGATGGCGATTTTTGGTTCCATCATGAGAAGTTGAAGAATTTCGTTACGCTTTTTTTCACCGCCGGAGAACCCTTCGTTTAAGTAACGCTGGGAGAACGATTCGTCAATTTCAAGCATGTTCATTTTTTCATCCATCTGGCGGATAAATTTCATCAGTTGGATTTCGTTTCCTTCTCCGCGCTTAGCGTTAATGGCCGAACGCATGAAGTCAGAGTTTGTTACACCGCTCACTTCACTAGGATACTGCATGGCGAGGAATAGGCCTGCTCTTGCACGCTCGTCAACTTCCATATCGAGGACGTCTTCTCCGTCAAGAGTGATAGTCCCTTTAGTGATTTCATACTTCGGGTGACCCATTACTGCAGAAGCAAGGGTGGATTTACCTGTTCCGTTTGGTCCCATGATTGCGTGAATTTCTCCACCGTTCATTTCCAGATCGAAACCTTTGATGATTTCAGTACCTTCAATTTCCACGTGCAAATTCTCAATTTTCAAGTTCGGCGTTGCCATTTTGCATACCTCCATATTTTGGAATCAAGCGGAAACCGCTGTTTTTTCTCTATTTATTATAATTATTATTTTATAACAAATGTAAACTGACTTCAAGCAAACTCGCTTTCTATCCCGATATATTTCATTTTTTTGCTACTATATGGCAAAAAAGCACACAGGAAATAAATGAGAATACCTCCTCTTCATTCTCAATAAAAGCGTTCATACAAAAAGGAGGGCACCTATACAAACCATTTGCAGGAATGACCCTCCCTATTCAATGCTTTTCTTCATTCACTCTTACAGTATACCAAACCTCACCGAGAAGTAAAAAAGGAAAAACTTTTTCAATGAAGATTCTCTTCTATTTTTCTCCCAAGGTAAAAAGCCGGACTCATTAAACGAGTCCGGCTTTGACCGCTATTACTGCTCTGCAGGAATGACGGCTCCGTCATATTCTTCTTCAATAAATTCCTGGGTCTCATCCGACTGCAGTACTTCTACAAGCGTCTGAATTGTTTCATTGTCTTCATCCTCTGCCCGTGCTGCTATCACATTCACATACGGGTTATCTTCCGGACTTTCAAGCGCAATGGCATCCTCCTGAGGGGTCAGCTCTGCATCAATTGCATAGTTGGAATTGATGAATACGGCATCCCCTTCACCATTATTGTACACCTGCGGAAGCGTAGCTGCATCAATGTCTGCCTGGAACTGCAGATCTTTCGGATTTTCGGCAATATCATCCACTGTCGCTTCAACGCCGGCACCTTCTTCAAGCGTGAGCATGCCTTCCTGCTCAAGCATCTGCAGAATCCGGCCGTGGTCTGCAACCGAGTTACTCATAATTATTTCCGCTCCATCCGGAAGGGCATCAAGGCTGTCATACTCCTGGGAATAAACACCGATCGGCTCGATGTGAATGCCGCCCATATTAACGAAGTCAAACTCTTCATTTTCCTCCATTTGGTCTTCAAGGTACGGAATATGCTGAAAATAGTTCGCATCAATTTCTTCCGAAGCAAGTGCTTCGTTCGGAACAATATAGTCATTGAACGTTTCGATCTCAAGCTCTACATTTTCTTCTGCCAGCTGATCTTCGGCAAATTCCAGAATTTCTGCGTGCGGCACACTTGTGGCACCGACGGTAAGCGTCTGTGTTTCTTCTTCCCCGGAAGAGCTGCCGCCTGACTCTGAATCAGAGCCGCAGGCTGCCAGCACTGTAGCGGAAAGTAATGAAACGCCGAGTAGTGTTTTTTTCATGAAAAAATCCCCCATTAGTATAATAATTATCGTTTATCTATCTGTCTTGTCCAAATATCGCCAATCCACTGCAGAATAAACACAATCACGAGAATCAGCACTGTAGCAACAAATACCACTTCATTGTTGCTGCGCTGGAACCCTTCCTGATACGCAAGGTTCCCGAGGCCTCCGCCGCCTACAACTCCCGCCATGGCAGTATAGCTTACCAGCGTAATACCAGTCACGGTGATGCCGGAAATTAAGGACGGCAGCGCTTCAGGCAGAAGCACTTTTTGAATAATCTGCCACTGGCTCGCTCCCATCGCCTGCGAGGCTTCAATAACACCCTTGTCCACTTCTCTCAGTCCAATCTCCACCAGGCGGGCATAAAACGGAGCTGCGCCGATAATCAGTGCCGGCAGTGCTGCGCTCGGCCCTAGCATCGTACCAAGCAGGAAGGTTGTAAACGGAATAAGCAGAATGATCAGAATGATAAATGGAATAGAGCGGAAAATATTAACGATCGCTGCTGTCACCGTGTGCACCGGCTTGTTTTCCCACATATTTCCTTTATCTGTTAAATACAGCAGAACACCGAGTATTGTACCCAGTAAAAATGTGGCAGCAACCGCAATCAGGCTCATATAGACGGTTTCCCACGTAGCGATCCACATGTTTTCCCAATTGATTTCTTCCATCCATGTGTTAAGCACGCTCCATCACCTCTGCTTCTATTTCTTCTTCGCGGAGGTAGGCCAGCGCTTTGTCGATTTCCCCGCTGCTGCCTTTGATGCGGATAAACAGGGAACCATAGCTGCCACGCTGCGTCTGGGAAATTTTCCCCTGAATAATATTTACATCCACGTCAAACTGGCGGATGACTTTGGAAATAAACGGCTGCTCGGCTTTGTTTTCCAAAAACTTCAGCTGGACAACCGTACCGTTTTCTTCTTCATTAAATACAATTTCCGAAGCATCTTCCTCCGGCTCCGTAATCTGACGGACAAATTCTTTCGTCATATGCTCCTTCGGATTCCGGAATACCTGGAGCACAGGCCCTTCTTCCACCACTCTGCCGCTTTCCATTACCGCCACCCGGTGACAGATTTTACGGATTACGTGCATTTCGTGCGTGATCAGCACAATGGTAAGCCCCAGTTTTTTATTTATATCTGTAAGCAGGGCAAGAATAGAATCTGTTGTTTTCGGATCCAGCGCCGATGTCGCTTCGTCACACAGCAGCACCTTTGGGTTATTCGCCAGAGCTCTCGCAATACCGACTCTCTGCTTCTGTCCGCCGCTCAGCTGGGAAGGATAAGAGTCCTCCCGGCCTTCAAGACCGACAAGCTTCACCAGCTCCTGCACCCGTCTGCTTCGTTCCTGCTTTGACTGTTTTGCGATTTCGAGCGGAAACGCAATATTTTCTGCTACCGTCCGGGACCACAACAGGTTAAAGTGCTGGAATACCATGCCTATTTCCTGACGCGCACTGCGCAGGGACTGCCCTTTCAGAGAAGTAATGCTTTCCCCTTCAATGGTTACTTCACCACTGGTAGCCGTTTCCAGCTTATTTAACAGCCTCACAAGCGTACTTTTGCCTGCACCGCTGTAGCCGATAATTCCGAAAATTTCTCCTTCATCAATAGAAAGGTTGACGTTATCTACAGCGGTAACAGTTTGTGTTTTTGTCTGAAAGGCTTTGGATAAATCTTTTAATTGGATCATACCGCTCTCTCCTTCATCGCCTTTCTTTATCTTTATTAAAACGATGTAAATAGTATGTTTTAAATCTTCATGATTCCGGTAATTATTCTTTTTCCATAACAGACTATAAAGAAAAAACCCTTCTGCACACGAGCAGAAAGGTTTTAAGGGATCCTTTCCACTCATCTTGCAGACGTTTGCCTGCAGGAATTGGCACCATGTCTGCCTATGCAGACTGGTTGCCGGGTTTCACAGGGCCAGCCCCTCCACCTCTCTTGATAAGTGAACGATGATTATCCGTTCATATTTGACGATGCTATTGATAATAGCACCTTTACCTATAAGCGTCAACCTTTAGTATTTATCCCTGAAAAGCTGAAAAGCAGGCAGGTGGAAACCGCTCATGAAAAGAAGCTGCCCTCTCAGAGGGCAGCTTCTATGTACATCAGTATTAATCGTCGCTTACCATGTCCGAATACTGTGCCGGTGACATAAGGTCATCCAATTCACTTTCATTGGAGGGCTCCACAACGATCATCCAGGCCTTTTCATATGGAGATTCGTTGACGAACTCAGGAGAATCATCCAGGTTTTCGTTAACTTCTACGACTTTTCCTGTAACCGGGGCATAAAGCTCTGATACCGTTTTAACAGATTCCACACTCCCGAATGGCTCACCGGCCTCGAGTTCATCCCCGACTTCCGGAAGCTCTACGAATACAATATCGCCAAGCTCGGACTGGGCAAAATCCGTGACACCGACGCGAAGACGGCCGTCTTCTTTTTTCACCCATTCATGTTCTTCTGAATATAAAAGTTCATCTGGTACACTCATACACAATCTTCCTCCTTCAAATGAATACTATTACGCTTTCCACTTTTCCTCAAAAACTGGTTCCTTAAACCCGAGGGTAACACTCTCGCCGTTTGTCACAATAGGCCTTTTTAAAAGCATTCCGTCGGAGGCGAGCCATTCCAGAATCTCTTCTTCAGATGCTTCCGGCAGCCGGGTTTTCAGGTCCATTTCCCGGTACTTCTTCCCACTTGTGTTAAAGAATTGCTTCCACTCAAGACCTTCCCGGTCCTTCCATGTCTTTAATTCTTTTTTCGAGGGCGGTTGTTCCACAATATGATACTCGTCAAAAGAAATATTCTCTGCTTCCAGCCACTTTTTTGCTTTGCCGCATGTACTGCACGGGGGATACCCGTAAAAAGTAAGTGCCAATGCCGAGCCTCCTCCATACGCTTTCTTCCCTCTTATTGTAGCGGAAACCCTCCTCGTTGGAAAGTTTCATTTTACTTTTTGATGCAGGGAGAAGCCTTTAATACCTTATTTAGATAAAGAAATGAATTCAAAAGCAAATGCAGCTGTTCATATTTTGACCGATGAGGTTCAGAAGGATAATTCCTATTCGGAAGCACCCGGCAAATCAGAAAGTATACGAATATATACCAAGTGACTCAAGGATTATGTTAACGCTTAAAAAAGTAAATTTTTTTAATATGCTTACAATACGCATCATATCCGGCCTGGAAGTTTTCCTTCTTATTTAATTATTTAAAATTTTTCGTTTCTAATGTTTATTCCTTTTTAAGCCGGGAATGTGTCTGACTGACTGAGGATTTAAATCCTTGGTTAAAATATAAAGGAGGTATTTGCAACAATGGCAGTCGATAAATATCCATCCAGACAAGGCGATCATAAGGAAATCATGGACCGGAAGGATCCGGTAGTTCACGGAAGCGCCGGCTATGATGGCCCGTTGCAGCAGAAGGAACTGGACTTTTACGACGAGAACGGCTACCTCATGCTTCAGAAGCTGTTTACCGATGAGGAAGTCGCGATGATGAAGCG